>JAGCLN010000030.1 GCA_017646945.1 Clostridia bacterium
GTTTAATAATTCGCTTGTGTATTCCCAACGACCAATAGCACCGAGTACAGAAGGAACTTCTGGCTCGTCAGCAACGTTGCCGTGTTCATCGTAAAGGGTATTTACGTCACTTGCAAAATAGTATCTATTTGCAACTTCTTTGCCATCTACAAAGTATGCAATAGTATATCTTTGTTCATCCGTAACGAAGGTCTTTTCCAAAGGCGTTTCGCTAATCTTACCCCAAGCACTTACAGCGTATACTTTAACCGTATATTCTCTTTCGCCTAATAGGTTACTAAATGTAATAGATACGCTTTCTGGTGTTGGAATAAAGAAGTAATCTGAAAGCACGTAACTTACGCTTTGGCGAACATCGTCTAAATACAATTCTACACGGTAATGTTCAATAGGATCTGTTGAACATACTGCTTGTGGAATAGTTACGGTTGCTTGAGCGAGTAAACTATCGCAAGAAACCGTCAACTCATCACCTTGCTTAAAAGCAGGTTTTTCAGAGTTTGCTTCACGAATAGTGTGTGAATATTGGAGTTTAAAGCCTTCTGCTGCATTACGAACGTAGTAATAACCTATTACTTGGTTAGTATCTATTTCTATAATAGAAATACGGAATGAACCTGTAGCGTCAACTTCAACTATTTGGAATAGACCCGCTGATGAGCCTGCGCTTGGCGAACTTGCCCAGCCACCGTTACCAGTCGGGAATACACCTGCGGTTTTGTATCCGTTAATACCCATTTCGTAGTAGTGAAGGGTACCCGTGCCAAATGCCGTGTATATACCTTGCCATGCCGAACGTGGGTCGTTTATTGGATAATGTGAGTGACCAGAGAAGTCTACCACTTGTGGATATTTATTAAATATAGCGTTAAGTTCCGATCTGCCCCAATCATCAGAGCCGTAAACGGTATCTTGTGGATGTTGATGTTGCATTACGAAGATAGGAAGATTTGGATTATCTTCTACTGCTATTGCAAGTTGATTTTCTACCCACCTTAAGGTTTGTGCGCTATAGCCTTCGCATTGACCTACGTCTGGTGCAAAGTAAATAAAGTGGAAACCATTAATAACAACGTGCGCGTTTTCACCGAACATTTGCATAAAGTTTTGTATAGTTTGTTCAGTTGATAAACCGTTGTAGAACTCGTGGTTACCCATAGTGACTAAGAGTTGAGTTCCTGACTTTACTTTAGCATCTACTATTGCTTTAAATGCAGATAATTGATTTGCACTACCTGTATCTGAAAGATCACCGGCAAATAATACGGCGTCAAGGGTGCTATGACTACCCTGTTCAGCGTATGAGTAAGCAATATCAAATAACGAATTTAAACGAGTGTTTCTTATAGATGTTGAATCGCCAATGTGAACGTCACTTGCTACGGCAAAACTTAGTACTGGAATGAATGAACTGTCGTCAAAGTAAACTTCATCTTCAATCATTTCTTCATCTTGGTAAATAGCGTAAATATTAACGTTCTTTCTTACTTCATAACTAGCAAAATCAACTTGTTCGCCGTTTTCATCATACCAACCAATAAAGGTTTTTCCTTCTACTTGTGGTGCTTGTGGAACGTCTGGTTCTTGGATAACTTCGCCAAACAATACTACCGTATCGACTATTGCTTCTCTTGTGCTAGCATTTACAAAGGTAACGGTTAATTCACCGCTGAAATCAGCATTCATCATATTGTTAGGAACACCTTGAGTACCCGTTAAATATAGTCCTGCATTTGAAAGGTCTGAGGATGCGATTGTGTTAATAGGCGTTACGTATTCGCCAAA
>JAGCLN010000031.1 GCA_017646945.1 Clostridia bacterium
CGCCGGGGTAAGATACAACTGCGTTAACTACGCCTGTGTTATCAATAGAAGAAGAAAGAATTGCACCAACGTATGCGTCAAATACAACTAAATCATCAATAGTAACGGTAGTTCTTGTAGTAGTAGCCTTAACTTCCTTAACGTGAGATACACCATCGATTACGAAGGTTACGTTAAGAATAGTTTCACCGTAAAGTTCACCAGTAATTACGTTATTGTTTACTGAGAATAATCCGTTAGGATCAGCAACAGTAACAGATTGAACGGCACCAGCATCAGAAATAATGCCGATAGTTGCAGATTCACCGATAACAACGTTGAACGATTCTTCAGTAAGGTCTACACCATCAATAGTAACGACAGCATCTTCAGCGATAGGATCGAGAACTGTTACAAGGAATTCTAATTCGTATTGAGTACCTTGGTAAGTGAACGATGCTTTAACAACGTTGTTTCTACCAAGCTTAATACCGTTAATAGTATTACCAGAAATAGAAAGGAATTCAGTTGCAGTAGTAGTATAAGTTACGTTTTCAACTACTTCACCCTTAATAAGAACGGTAAGGTCGATTGAAGTGCCTTCACGGAGTGAAGTCTTAGTATCGAAATCAACTGAGCCGTCATTGTAATAGAAGGGGTTAGCAACGTCTACGTCAAATACGCGAGTGTAAGCCTTACCACCAAACGTGAAGTTAGCAGTAACGGTTGCGCCGGTACCAACTTTAAGACCCTTAATAAGAGTACCTTCAATTTGGATAAGGTCACTTGAAGAAGTAAGAACTAAGTCTTGAACTGAACCACCGTAAAGCTTAACGTCAAATTCAGCAGTGTCATAACAATCAACTTCTAAAGTAGCATTATCATTGATAGTTGCATAGAACTTATCAGCGTGTTGATCAATGAGTGAGTGCCAAATGGGAACGTTACCAGCAAGTACCCAGTAAGGATTGTTAACCGTGTAAGCCTTGTTATAGGTAGCGATACCTGCATAATCAGATGCAGCGAAATCTTCGTAAGAGTCATAACGTTGGAAGTTAGATATTACTCTAGTCTTACCAGTAATCTTAGTCTTTTCATACTCTACTAAACGTTCACCTGCGGTAGATTGAACGGTATGTTCAACTTTACCATGAACAGTATCAAAGATTGAGAAGTTATAGTGAAGTTTGGTTTCGTTTTCACCATATACGATTGAATCGTTTGCGGAATCGTCATCGTTTAACGCCTTAGCATCAGCAGTATTGAATGAAAGGGGCGCTTTAGAAATTACGTAGTTATTTGAAAAACCAGTAGGAGTCTTAATAACGCCGTCAACGTTTTGACCTAATGAACCATAACCCCAAGCATAAAGATCCTTAGATGCAATCTTACCAGCTTCAAGAGTGAAGTTGTAATCTTCCGGCATTTCGTAGTAAATTACGGTGTTTCTAATATCAGATGAACCGTGAATGTTTGCGAAAGGACCACGAACAGTCGGGCTATCCGGAGCAATGTGAATATAACAGTTTTCAACAGTACCGTATAAGCCGAATGAAAGCGGAGCAGAAAGACCGTAAGCATTGCTAGTATTACCAGTACCCTTAGCGTTTACGAAAGCAACGTCTTTAATAATAGCGTTTTGGTCAATCTTGTGGAAGAAACCAAATGAAGGATCGTTCTTGTAAACAGTGCCTACAGGTTGATTATTAACGAAATCGTATTCTTTGTAATATACAAAGTTACGGTTAGGAAGAACGGTAGTAGCGTTATAAATAACGTGACCTGCACCATCGAACACACCACCGAAAGAAATGTTTCTCGGATAAGAAACTACAAGGTTACCATTACCATCGTAAAGTGTGAACGTTTCTGCTTCAGTACCTTTGATACGGTTATCTACTAATACGCCGTCCATATCAACGTCGTTAAGAAGTAAGTGGTAACCAGATGCTACGATAGGATCGTTAATACGTTCAAGAGCAACTTTAATATCTTGAGCAGTAGCCATGTAAACTTGTGCTGCTCTAACCGGAATTTCATAAATTTCGGTCATAGTACCTAATACTACGGTAGTATCGATATAAGTATCTTGGTTAACAGCAAGGCCGGTAACCGCACCAGTAGTATTGTTGATAGTTAATGCATTACCATCTTGGAAAGCGTCAAGTAACTCAACGTCTTTACCCCAAGCGTAAGATTCTAAAGTCTTTTCAACGTAGCCGTCACCTGACTTAACTTTGTAAGTACCAAGTTTAGCAGAGAAAAGTTCAACGCCAGAAGTTAATACTTCTACGGGACGTTCAAAGTAGATAACAAAGTTATCTAAATATTCAGTATTATCAGCGCCAACGTATTTGAATTCAACAACAGCGCCTGAACCTGCAGTTCTCATACTATTAACAGTAATAGTTTGATTTGCAGGATCCCAAACGTAGTCAACACCGTCAATTGAAGCACCAACGGGTTTAACAGTAATGTCTTCAGCGGAAACAGACTTAGTTTCGCCGTTTACTATAACGGTAGGAACAACTTTGTGTACGTTACCGTAATCAGCAGCATCTTGGAAAGATGCAGGAGTCATTAAAGTTTTTGCTTTTAAGAGAGTGCCGTTATCGTAGAACGCAACGTTGTCTCTTACAACTACGTCAAAAGTTTGAGATAATGTGTTAGTTTGAGTCTTACCAGCAACGTTTTCTTTTGCAGTAAAGTCTCTCCACGATGCATTAATAGTTAAAGTAGCGGTACCAGTTTTTAAAGTGGTAATAACGCCGTTTTCAACTGATAATACGGTCGGGTCAGAAACTTCATATTCAAAAGTTGCGTCGTCATAGTAAGCGATTTTGTTAAATGAAACGTAAGGTAATACGTCATAAGTTCTATTAACTGCAAAGGTTTGACTACCAGTTAAATTAGATTGAAGACCAAGTGAAGGAAGGTAATCACCATAGCTTACGGTAACGTTACAGCTTACAGGAGTAGCTTCACCATAAGATGCAGTAATAATCGCGGTACCTGCGCCAACAGCGGTAATGAAACCGTTGCTTGCAGTAGCAACGCTTGGGTCAGAAGAAGTGTAAACAACTTCGCCGTCAATATTCTTTGTGCTTACGTTAGCAGATTTAACTTCACCAACGATAAAGTTAATCGCGTTAGACATAGAGATAGAAGGAGCTTCGGGTTGAACCGTTGAAGTGTTCGGCGAACCGTCATCAACAACGGGCGGAGTTTGATTTCCGCCGTTGTCGTTCGAGCCACTATTATCCCCGCCTTTGTTACAGCCTACTAAAGAAATAGCAACTGTAAGTGAAAGCACAAGAACTAATAATTTTCTAAATAATTTATTCATAAAACCTCTTATTAGTTATAGTGTGTTTACTAGATTATAACTTGTTAGCTAAGCCTTTAAAGTCTGCTTCTGAGCCTGCTTTAACTACAATCTTGTTATAGATTGAGCACATATAAAGCATGTAACTCTTATACTTGTCATAGTCTTCTTTAGTTATGTTGTCTCTATAAAGAGCCATAGTAATCATAACAGGAGTTGCCATTTCAATGTGGATATGGTCTCTAACTTGTAAGTATAAACCGTTGTTAATAGTTTCATACTTAGCAATTTCATCTATTGCTTGATACATACCGTCAATCCAAGATTGAAGAATGGGTAACGGCCAGAACTTAGTTTGACCCATTACTTGACCACCCGCACCGTCACGGATATTAAGTTGGTCTTTCATCCATTGTTTGTATACTCTCATCGAGTTGTAAATGCCGAGCATAGTGTCTGCTGCGTCAAGATACATAGCATCGAAGTACTTTCTGGTTAATTCACCAACGGGTTGTGAGCAATCCCACATAAGTTCAGATTGAACGTATGAGTTAAGAGTTTGCCAGTCGCAAGCGAAGTCACCGTTATCGCAAGATTCTGCGAAGATGAAGTAACAACCGATAGATGCAAGCATTGAATAATAGTCGTTGTTCCAAGTTGCAACGGTATCATAGAAGTAAGCGTAACCGTATTGATATGACGGATAGTCCCAAATCATGAAGTCGTTACAAATTGAACGCCATTCGTCCATACAGTGACGAGCCTTTTTGTTGTTCTTGTCATACCAACCGTTTTCACCAGATCTGTAACCACCAGCGAAGTAGATTGATACGTTCCAACGTTCTTTAGTCTTATCCCAGTCAATGTTACCTTGAGCGTCTTTTACGTATTCATAACCCTTACAGTCCATAGCAGGATCCCAAACGTTGTTGCCGTTTTCATCTTGCCATACAGGAGCGTTGGTAAGGTTGTGGTATACGAAGTAACCCATAGTGAAGCCGTTTGCACGTCTGTCATAAGCCTCGTTTTCAGCCTTAGCCATCCAGGGAAGAACGTATTGTTCCATAACGTCGTTTAAGAGTCTGTTAACGGAACCACAGTAAGAAGCGTCAGAATTCATATAGTCTTCTTTACACCAATCGCAAGAACAGGGTTCGCCCGCGTCTTCGATTGAGAAGAGCATTGTGTTTTTATAAGGATACTTGTCAACAGGGAATCTAATTGCAGATTGCATTACGCATTCAGCAAGACGCTTAACCATTGCTTGGTATGCGTTAGTGTTACCCTTACAAGTATAACAGGGAGAAGGACCTACCCAAAGGTCACCGAGTGAACCCTTGGCTTGACCTAAAGAAGCATTTTCGTGTTCTTTTTGGTCGCCGAATTCGTACCAGTCACCGATACCATTGTTATCTCTGTCAATATTCTTTTGAGCATCGGAAATACCGTTACCCCAGTCACCCCAGCTATCGGGAATACCGTCACCGTTTTCGTCAGTATCAACAACACCGTCACCGTCAACGTCTGCAACGTATGCATCTGCATCAGGGTTGCCAATTCTGCCTATAGCGTATCTATCGTATTGAATTTCACCAGTAGCTGTGTAAAGTTCACCGGTCGGGATATATTCGTCATACCAGTATTTATCCCAGTTAACGTATCTAGTATCGTTAATGTTGGTAATACCTTTCTTGAAACCTTCGTAGAATTCTTCTACGTTGTGGATAAGACCGTAAGAACCCGAGTTCCAGTTATCGTAGTATAAAGTACCAAGTAAGTCAACGTCGTGACCACCGGTTAAACGTGCTCTGTATTTTTGGTTATTGATATCGTCTTGAATGAAACCGTTTGATAAGTCATAGGGGAACTTTTCGTTACCTAAGTCGTAAGAAGGAATGTTTCTAACACGTCTATCAATATCGGGAACGTCTTTAACGTTGAATACTAATGCCTTTTCGTCAAGAACGTTAGTATCAATAGTGATGGTATCTCTATAGAAGAATTCATAGTTAAAGTGAAGTTCCATAAAGGTATATACAGCGTTGATAATAGCAACGTCAGAGTTACCTAAGAAATAAGTGATGTTTTTCTTGGTGATAATGCGTACGCCTTCGATTTTAAGGTGTTCGTAATCAATTTCAGCATCAGTAATGTGAATTGTTGCGTCATAACCTTCATCGCTGGGGTTCTTGTTCATTTTCTTGAACCATGCGTTTTCACCGAAAGAAATGTATTTGCCATCAACAGTAAGTTCATCTGAAGTATCAGCAATGCTAGGAAGAGTAAGACCGGTTGCATCTTCAAAGAGCAAGTCAAATTCTTTCTTAGCAGTCTTCATTTCAGAGCTTAATACTGAAGGCATAATGATAGCGAAATCAGATACGCCGTTTTTAACGAGCCAAGTATCTTCGCTAACTTTTGCAGATTTATCGTGAATACCATCGGTATACACGTAGGTAGGAACGAACTCGTTAAGTGCGCTTTCTTCTTCAGCACCGGGACCGGTGGGAGTATTTACCCCACCGTTATCGCCAGAGTTGTCACCGTTACACGCCATAGAGAAAGAGAGCGTGAATATAAGAG
>JAGCLN010000032.1 GCA_017646945.1 Clostridia bacterium
AACCGCTTCACCCGCATTTATGGTAATTACTAAAAGTTGAGCGAATAAATCAACGAGTTTTATAAACGGCCAAGCAACGAAAACGCCGGCAAACGCGATAAGCATAGTTCCTAACGGAACTAAAATGATATCGAGTTTAGTTTTACCTGCGTATAAAGAAACTATTTCAAGCGCTAATAAGCTTACAACGTACGCGCCGATAGGATTACCCGGAGTGCCTAACGCAAGCGCTTGATAAGTAACGCCTTTTATTTCTATCGTTGGAAATGGAACAGGCGCACCAACTATAAGTTTATCGGCAAACGCGCCTACCATACCTGCAACCGCGCAAGAAAATACTAAAAGTTTATTTTTAGAAAGGGCGTACGCTATACCAACGCCGATACCCGCGCCCATTAGCGATTTTGCTATATTTGCGATAGATAAAAGCGTGTTTCCAACGTAATTATCGCCTATCCAACCTGCGATTTGAGCAAGGATAGTTCCTGCTATCAAGGTGCAGAACAAACCTTGAGCCATACCCGAAAAGGCGGTAATAAACCAACGATTAGCCAAAGTTTTAATTTTAGTTTTCATTACAATACCTCCACAAGTTTATTGTCAACTTGGTCGCAAGATGACAAAATATATTCAACCCCGTTGATATTGAGTTTATGGTACGGAACAACGCCTTTCCCGTGCAAATGCCCGTACACGACTTTATCAACGTTATTGTCTTCAAAAAGTTTTGTAAATAAAGACTGCTCTTTTCTTACGTTAAACGGCGGATAATGGATAAGACATACGAGTTTATCCCCGTCTTCCATAAGTTTTTTAGCAGATGAAAGGGCAAGTTTGAATCTTTCGCACTCACGCTCGTAGATATGGCGGTCGTGCTCGTCAAAATCAGGCGAACCTTCTACCGCCCAACCCCTTGAACCGCAAAATACGATATTCCCTATCTTAACGCTGTCGTTTTGCAAGGCGTAAACGCCGTCTGGAAGGCTTTCTCTAACGCGAGTGATTCCTTGCCACCAATAATCGTGATTACCGCGAATAACCACCTTTTTGCCTTTAAGGTCGCTAAACCACTTAAAGTCTTCAACCGCGCCGTCAAGCTTCATAGCCCAACTGATATCACCGCAAACCAACACAACGTCTTCATCGGTTACCTTCGACTGCCAGTCGTATTTAATTTTATCAAGATAACCGTCCCACTTATCGCCGAAGATTTCCATAGGCTTTTCGCCCGATAACGATAAGTGAAGGTCACTTATTGCGTAAACTTTCATTACGTTTTATTATACCACTATGATTTTTTTAACGCAAGTTTTTTTGAGCAAGAAAAAAAGCGTGTAAACACGCTTTTTAATATGTAGGGATACTAAAAATTTGTTTCGCCGTCCGGAAAAAGCGGAAGTTCGAAAAAGCCTGAGCATACTTCTTGAGTATATTCTTGGCAAGGCGGAATCGTTGCGTAGCCGTAAGACGGGATTAAAAGTTCTACCGTCATAACCACTTTAACCACACTCGTAGTGCAAAAAGTTACGTTAAAGGTGCTACCGCTAACGTAAGTACCTTCGGGCGATACTAACGATACTATCGCTTCAACTTCGTACGGCATAATCGACGGGGCGGGAACGTGCAAGATTACGTCTTGCGAGAGTGATACCGTTGCAGTACCCTTTCCTTCCACGCCGTTTGCATCGGTATATAAAACTTCTACGGGAACGGAATAGGTTACTTGAACTCTACTCAAATTCGGTCTATCGGGAAGTGGGTCTACCTGCAAAGAAGTGATTTGCGCCATCGTTTGAACGTTGCGCGCGCTTTCGAACGTTAAGGGGTAAGTGGGGTTTGCCGGCGTTAAACTTGTGAGCGTTACGGTTACGTTTTCTTCTTGGGCTTGGCGCAAACAAGCGTCAAACACCTTTTTTACTTGAATACAAACCTTATCGCAAAGCCCGCTAACGGGATTGCCGCTAAGCCTTCCAGGGCATCTGTCCGTAGGACAATTAGAGAAAAATGACATTTTTGCCTCCTTGTATTAACCTGTTCACTCTAATATATGCCCGCTTTTTAATTTTTGACACAACTACTCTAAAAGTTATAAAAAAAGCAAGGGCGCTTTGCCCTTGCTTTTAAAATTATTATGCAACTAAGGTATAACCGGTATCGCCGTAAATAAATTGTTTGTAAGTTACTTCAATAGTCTTCAACGTTCCTGCCCTTGAAACGGTAAAGGTTACCTTATCGCCTACCTTTAATTCAAGGCTGTTGAGATATTGGGCGAGTTCTTGAGCGGGATAATATGAATTAAGATTTACTTTGTAAACTTCTTCTTTATAAGTCACCGATTGAACTAAATCGCCAATGGCGAAGTCGCTGTAAACGCTACCCTCTTTAACCGCCATTACGCAAGCGGGATAACCTTTAAAATTAGAAGAATAATCGTAGAATGCGATTTCCGAACCAAACGCCAAGCTAACTCCGTGTTCAGCGCAAGCCTTTGCCCTGCCTTCAACGTAGCCGTAATTGTATTGAGTATCGGATACGTAGAAGTAAGTTTCCATTAAACTTTTATAAATATCGAACGCATCGTCAATAGGAATAGCAAAATTAAGCCCTTGATAGTTATCGTAGCCGGAATTTGTAATACCGATAAGGTTTCCTTGCGAATCGAATAATCCACCGCCCGAATTACCGCCGTTTATGGCGCAGTCCGTTTGAATAAGATTCATTTCGCCGATAGATTGAACGGGAATAACGCGGTCAACGGCAGATACGATACCTTCGGTAACCGTTCCACCTAAAGCACCGATGGCGTTACCGATGGCATAAACGTCTTCCCCAACCTTTAAGGGCGCAGCGGTTTCAATATCCCTACGGATAGCAACGGAAAGATTAACTTTATCTTCCGTATAACCGTCTTTTGCGGGATTCATGCGAAGAACTGCGATATCCATTTTGGGATCGCCACCGATTAAAGACGCGCTATAATTATTGCCGTCAAGGTCTTTAATTAAATATTTATCTCTACCTTCAATAACGTGATGACAAGTTATAACAAAGAAATAATCGTCGGTAAACACCGAAGTGTCAGTACCCGTTCTTGAAAAAATTACGCCACTACCTGCCGCCGTGCCTTGAGCAAATTCGTTTTGAGCGTAAACTTCAACAACGGAAGGCCTAATTGCATCAAGCATTTCAACAACCGAGCCGTAAACGGGCGAAGAAGTTGAAGTTTGAACGGAAACTTCGTATTTATTAACCTTGCCGTTTGCGTGAATAGTATTATCTGCGCTTGACTGACTGAGTTGACAACCGGCAAGCGAAAGAACTGAAACAACTAAAATAATTAAATATAATAATCTTTTTCTCATACGTCTCCTTAACTAAAACTATATAGTAAGATTATGTTCATTTTTATTATATTTTACTACATTGAATAAAATAAGGCAATAGTATGAAATTTTTTTTCACAAAAAAGACCGCTTTAAATTTATAAAACGGCCCTTTTCTGCTCAGTTTTTAATATCGAAAACAGAAAAAGCCGTTTTCTTATAAAAAACTTCGCTATTTTAAGTAACGAACTTTAATCAAACCTTAACATCAATCACTCTCGCAAAAATTTAAGATTTAGTCGTTACGATAATAGTATTGCCTAGTATTTTAATTTTATACGTGCTTTTAAAAATATTTTTAATTGATATTTATTCTATTTTTATTTAACTCAATAATTAAATAACGGAATAAAAAAGTGAGGCGCCAAGCCTCACTTTTTCATATCTTAATCTTCGTCCTCTTCCTCTGGAAGTTCAACGTTGTGATATACGTTTTGAACGTCATCGTTATCTTCTAACGCATCAATCATTTTATTGAAGGAAACGAGTTGTTCTTCGTTTAAAGTGATTTTATCGTTAGGAACCATCATAACGTCTGCTTCTAAAAGAGTAATGCCCTTTTCTTCAAAGTACTTTCTTACGGCAGAGAAGTTTGCAGGTGAAGTTCTAACTTCAAAAGCATCGTCTTCAGTAATAACGTCATCAGCGCCGGCATCAAGAGCCATTTCCATAACGGTATCTTCATCAAGGTCAACCGTTCTTTCAATAACTACTACGCCTGCGTTTTCAAACATATAAGATACCGAACCGGTAGTACCCATGTTACCGCCGTATTTATCAAAAATATGCCTTACTTCGCCTACTGTTCTATTAACGTTATCGGTAAGAGTTGAAACGATAACCGCGCTACCGCCGATACCGTAACCTTCGTAAATCTTAACTTCGTAGTTAACGTTACCAAGTTCGCCTGCAGCCTTTTTGATACTTCTTGTAATGTTATCGTTAGGCATGTTTGCCGCTTTTGCTTTCGCAATAACGTCTGCAAGTTTACTGTTGGTGCTGGGGTCTGCGCCCGCTTTTGCGGCAACGGCAAGTTCTCTACCTAATTTGGTGAAAATTTTACCCTTAGCAGCGTCC
>JAGCLN010000033.1 GCA_017646945.1 Clostridia bacterium
GAATGTAAGTACGGCGAATGCGAATAATTAAGAAAAAAATTAAAAAAAATAAAGGAAGGTAAATAAAAATGGAAAAAATTAAAGGCGAAGCAAATTTTAAGAATGGTTTTCAGATTATCATAACTAATCTTGATAACGGGGAAGAGTTATTGAACGAAAAAAGTAATGCAATTATCGGTGCTATTTCAGAAGAAAATAGAAACCGTGGCATAGCGTTTACCGCTTGTAATGCTTATACTTTAATAAGCGTAGTGGGTGTAGCCAAAGAAGTGATTGAAGATACAAAAAAAGAACTTATAAATCAAGTTATAGACGCTATGGGGGATAAATAATGAATAAGGTTATTTTATCGGGGAATTTAACGAGAGACCCCGAAACAAGGACGACGGAAAACGGTGTAAGTGTATGCCATTTTACGGTGGCGGTTAGGCGTGATTATAGCGAAGACGTTACGGACTTCTTCAACTGTACGGCGTGGCGAACTACCGCCGAGAATTGCGGTAAGTACCTTAAAAAAGGCAGTAAGGTTGCGTTGGTCGGCAGTTTGCAAAATCGTTCTTTCGACGACAAGGACGGGAACAAACGAACGGTAACGGAAATTCAATGCGATAGCGTGGAATTTTTATCGCCGAAAAAAGAAGAAAGCGACGAAATTCACGGCTCTAAAAGGCGTGAAATGACCGAGATTAAAGAAGATGATTTACCGTTCTAAATATGGCAATAAACGCATAGAAACGCCCGACGGTATGTTTGATAGCAAAGCCGAATACGAGCGTTGGTGCGAGTTACAATTATTACAGCGGATAGGCTCAATAACCGACCTTAAAAGGCAAGTCAAATTCGTCTTGATAGACAAGTCGGAACACGGCAGAGAATTGTCATACATAGCCGATTTTACCTATCAAGACGGCGACGAAAAGGTTATAGAAGACGTGAAGTCGGAAGCGACAAAAACACCGCTTTACCGCCTTAAAAAAAGGCTTGTAGCGGAGCGATACGGGATAGACATAAAGGAAGTAAAGAGATGAGTACAACAAGAAACAGCGTAGTTATTTATAGGTCGTTTTATGAAGCGTTGGCAAGCGTTTCGGAACGTTCTTACAAGAAGATTATGAACGCAGTTATGGCTTACGCATTGGACGGAATTGAGCCGAAATTAAGCGGTATGGAATACGCGATTTTCGCCCTTGCAAAGCCCCAAATTGACGCGAATAACCGCAAGTTTGAGAACGGAAAGCAAGGCGGGAGACCGCAAAATCAAAGCGAAAAAAACGATAACCAAACAATAACCAAAGAGAAACCAAACGATAACCAAAACGAAACCAAAGAGAAACCAAACGATAACCAAACGAAACCTAACTCGCGCGCGAATGAGAAATGTGAAATGAGAAATGAGAATATAGTAAGTAAGAAAGAAAGAAAAGAAAGAGATTTAAAAAAAGAAAACTACACGCGCGAGAGTTATGACGACCTTATGGACGCGTGGGAACTTTCTTTCGCCGTTCGGGAAGCAGTAGGGCGGTTTATAAAGCACTGCACTCTCAACGGTCAGATACTAACGAACGACCGTCTCGACGGAATCATAGCCGAGTTAGAATTACACCGGGAGAACGACGACGAGAAGATACAGGCTATTAACGACGCTATTAACGGCGGATACTTTGATATTCGTAGGGGTTAGAGAATGGATAAAAAAGTAAAACGGAAAATCGAATACGCTTTTTATAATTACCGTCGGCTTGTAGAAAGTGCCGTGCAGTCCACCGTTGATATAGCGGACGCAGGGCTTGCGGCGCAGTACGGTTCGCCGAGAGTTCAGAGTACGACGGATAATAAGCGAGAAAGTCGGTTGTGTAAAGCGATAGACAATTCCCTTGAAGCGTGGCGTTGGTGTAACGTAGTAGAGCATACGCTTGACCATTACGCTTGCGACGGCAGGGATAAAATAATACGGTTGCGATACTTTAAGGGCTATTCGGTAAATCATACTTGTAGTGAATATGGGATAGCACAAAGAACATTTTTCAATTTTCGCGATGAGTTTTTAGGGGTTTCGGAATATTGGGCAAAAAAATTTAACTTATTATAAAAAAATAAAAAGGCGTTACAGGGGCGGGCGCAAAAAAATAAAAAAAATAATAAAATTTTTGTTCGCAATTTCAGCAAAACCGCCCCTTTGCTAAAAAAAGGAAGGTACAATATGGTTTTTACATACAGCAAACGAAGAAAAACTTTTTACGTTGTGTATTCGGACGAATTAGACTATGACGGCGAAGAGATAGAATACGAAGTTAAAGACACCGAAGTTTATAAGGCGTTAAAGGAAATAACAAAAAAAACATACGACGAAATAGACGAAAACTTTGAGAAATTATGCGACAAATACTACGACGAACTAAAAGAATATTTTAAATAAGCAATATAAAAATTAAAAAAAGGAAAGGTATAAAAAAATGGAAAAACAGTACACGATTAAAGAACTTAAAAAGATTTTTTGGGATTATGTTAATCAACATGGTGCAGACTTTGATTATATGGTCAATAATGCAAATATTGATTATGTTGGAGAACAGGCGGTTAAGAACGCCGAAAAAGGGGCGTAAATGATAGCACATTGTTTTTTCGAGCAGTCGGGAACTTTTAAGAACGAGTTTAAGAAACTTGGCATTGAAGCCTACGATTATGATATTCTTAACGACTTCGGCGAAAAGGACTTTCAGATTGACTTGTTTTTAGAGATAGAAAAGGCTTACGGGGGGAGAAGTTTGTTTGACAATATAAAGAAAGACGATTTAATATTTGCATTTTTTCCGTGTATTCGTTTTGAAAATCAAGCCGAGTTGCTTTTTAGGGGGACGATGAGTTCCATTGCAAAATGGACGGACGAAAAGAAACTTGAATATGACTTGAAATTGCATAAGGAACTTTCAAGACTTTACGAACTTATAACGAAGATGACGATAATTTGCCTACAACGAAATTTGAAGTTAATCATAGAAAATCCGTATTCTTCCACGCATTACTTAACGAAGTATTGGGCGATACCGTCAACAGTTATAGATTTAGATAGGACGAAAAGGGGCGATAAATTCGTTAAGCCTACGCAGTATTGGTTTATAAATTGTAAACCTAAAAGCAATTTTGTTTTAGAGCCTATAACTAACAACAAATACCACAAAGACGTAAATCATTGTAATTCGGCGGTTGAAAGAAGTTTAATACACCCAGATTACGCAAGGAGATTTATAAAAGAATTTATACTTTAATGTTATAAGGATTAAGAAACTTAAAGAACTTAAAGGAGAAGAATAATGAAAGCAGTAATGATTAGTATTCAGCCAAAATGGGTTGAAAAAATAGCAAACGGCGAAAAGACGATAGAAGTCAGAAAAACCGCGCCGAAGTTAGAAACGCCTTTTAAGTGTTATATTTATGAAACGAAAACTAAAAATAAAGTAGGAACGGGTATGTGGTTTTATGGGATAGAACTTTAAGGCACAAAGCAAGGGGTTGGCAAAGTTATCGGTGAGTTTATTTGCGATTGTATTGATAAAAAATGGTTTTATATTTCAACAGACGGTGTTCCTATAACTAATATCGAAAGAGATTTTGAAACTTTAAGTTGTCTTAAAAGAAAAGATATTATAAATTATGCTCTTCAACCGAACAAGGCACTCAAAGTTCACAACGGAACTATGTTTATTTACGGCTTACATATAAGCAACCTTAAAATCTACGACAAGCCGAAAGAGTTGGGCGAGTTTAATTTGTATTGCGAGCGAGCCGTAGAATTTGACAATATGGTAGAAGGTCAAGGGAAACGTATTAACGGCGATTGGCGAAGAGACCGCTGTCTTAATTGTATTCGCTCTTTTCCTTGTCCTGTAAGGGGCGATGGAGACGGCATAACAATAGCAATTAACTGTGATAGACGAATTAAGACAGCCCCGCAGTCGTGGTGTTATGTGGAAATATAAAGATTATCAACATATTGAGCATTTAACTTAAAAAGATGTCAAAAAGGAGAACTAAAATGACAAAGGAAAGTATACTGTTTGAGAGATTAGGCGTTTATAGTTTTGACTTAAAAACTAAAACGTTGAGAACAGGGGATAAAAAGATTACAACTTATTATTGGGTTATTTGGTATTGTAAACATGGGGGAAGTTCCGAAATAAAGCAAGAAATAACCAAAGAAGAATACGAGTTCTTATTAAAGGAGTTAGGAAATGACAGATAAAGAAAAGCAACAGATAGAAGAGATAAGAGTGGAAATATGGCGCGAAAACACTACTTTAAGTGATGTTTGCTATTATATAATTCGTAAACAACAAGAAGTCCGCAAGGAAACGGCAAAAGAGATAGAAGACCTTGTTTTGCACTTCTCAACGGCGACGTTCGATAAAGATGGGAAGCCTATTATTAAGTTAGATACGGACTTTTACAAGGCTTTAAGGGAAAAGTACAAAATACCCCTTGACAATGACGAATAAGAGTATTAAAATATAAAAACAAGCATTTTACAAAAAAAGTAGTAATTTTTATGCAACAAGTGTGCAGTTTTAGGTTAAAAATATGTGATATAATGGTATCGTGGAAATTTAAGGCGATACCGAAAAAGGTGTCGCTTTTTAAATAGGAGCGATACTATGGCTGACAATCGAATAGCATACGGGATTGCGAAAGAACACGGCATAGACACAAAAGATATGTCGCCCAAGCAAGTATGGGAAGCGTTAAAAGAAAAAGGCGTAACGCAAGAAAGCGTTGACAAAGATATTCGGGATAAAGAACAAGGGAAAAGGCAAGAACTTGAAAAAAAGTTTAATGATGGTTTGATAGGGTTATCAAAAAAGCATTATTCTAAAAAAGTTGATAGAGCCGTAATGGATAAATATAGTACAGTAAGAAAAAATGTTGAAAAGAATGGCTTTGAAATAGTAGTTGTGAACGACGGGGAATATAATTACCTTATAAAAATCAACAACTCAAAAGATGATTTTGATTATGATATTCTAAAAAAGGATAAATTATGAATGAATTTGAGCAAATAACTAATAGTTTAGGAACAGCAGAAGACATAAAAGGGTTAATGTTGTTTGTCAAAGATAAAGAAAAACAAAACAAAGTAATAGATTTTATTAAAAAAAATAAAATTGATTGTAATCATTTGTGGGAAGATGGCGAAGAAGGAGATAAAGCCACTGAAAATTGGCATAAATTAGTGGAATTTGTTTTACCGCTTATTCCCGACAATGGATAAACATATCGACAGCAAAGCACTTACTTTTTAGTAGGTGCTTTTATTATGCAAGGAAGGTACAAAATGGAAACAGTAGACATTAAACTTACGGAATTGAAACCGTACGAAAAAAATGCAAAGAAGCACCCGCCCGAACAAGTCAGAGCGGTGGCGGAAAGCATAAAACAGTACGGCTGGGCACAACCGATAGTAGTTGACGAAAACAACGAAATTATAATCGGTCACGGAAGGCTTAAAGCAGCGAAGTTATTAAAACTTACTACTGCGCCTTGCTATATTCTCAAAGGGCTTACGAACGAGCAAAAACGTAAACTGCGCTTGCTTGACAACAAGACAAACGAGAGCGAGTGGGATATGGAAATGTTAAAGGACGAACTTGCCGACCTTGACTTTTCGGACTTTCCCGATATAAATTTCGGCATTCTTTCGGACGAAGAAGAAAAAGAGATTATAGAAAACGACAATTTTTTTGACGATATAGAGAAAGAAGAAACTCACTACGGCGTTCCTTATCAAGGCAACAAGTCAAGAATAGCAGACATTATTCTTGAAGTTTTACCGAGCGGGAAAAGGCTTGTTGATTTATTTGGTGGGGGGGGTGCATTACTCATTGCGCCATTCTCAAAAACAAGTGGGAAGAGTTTCTATATAACGACATAAACCCTATGATAACAGGGCTTTTTATGGACGCTATTCACGGGAAATACCACGACGAAAAAAGAGTTATAACCCGCGAAGACTTTAACGCACTAAAAGATACTGACGCTTATGTTAAGTATATATGGTCTTTCGGGAATAATGGAACGGGATATTTATGGGGCGAGAAAATTGAAGAAATAAAATGTACTGCGTGTCATTGCTTGATGGACGATAACTTACACGATAGACGGTTGGCATATAAACGGTTTATTAGCCTTTTAGAAGCGAGAAAAGTTAAAGATATAGATAGATTACAATCCATAGAACATTTGCAAGCCTTAACGCAGTTAGAAGCACTTCAAAGGTTAGAAGTTTCAAACATAGATTATCACGATTATAAATATAAAGACGGCGATATAGTTTATTGCGATATACCATACGAAAAAACGGATAAAAAAGGCTGTAACGATTACGGGGTTTTGTTTAATTCGTTAGAGTTTTATGCGTGGGCACACAAACAACCATATCAAGTCTTTTTTTCGTCTTATGAAATATCGGATAAGACTTTTGACAGAATAAAGATTAAAGACGTTAGTTCTCTTATTGGGGCGAATACAAACGGACAAAAAGTCACCGAATATCTTTACAGCAACAAAAAGATAGATTATAAGGAAGGTAAAATATGATAGAGAAAGTAAACCCTTGTCACCCCGACAAGATAGCAGATAGAATAGCGGGGGCGATAGTTGACCTTGCGTATAAGAAAAACGACACGCCCAAAGTAGCGGTAGAAGTTCTTATCGGTCACGGCGTTTGTCACATAATCAATGAAACGTCAGAACACTTTACAAAGGACGAAATAAAAGCCATTGTAAGCCGTATAGCGGGCGAAATGGGTTTAGACTATAAAGAATACAAGCAAGACGTAAAGTTAGCACAAAACCAAAGTGACGGGCTGAAATGCGGGGATAACGGAATATTCAAGGGCGTAATGATAAGTAAAGAAGAAGCGGAATTATCTAAAATTGCTCGAACGATATATTGGAAGTATAGGACGGACGGGAAATACATATTGAATAAAGGCGAATTGATTATTTGTCAAAGTAACGCTGAAGCGGAAGAGATAAAAGAAGTTTATCCTTACGCAAAGATAAACCCGTTAGGATATTGGACGGGTGGAACGAACGTAGATACGGGCGCAACAAATAGAAAACTCGGCTCGGATATGGGGCGTTCGGTAACGGGTGGCGGTTTGCATGGAAAGGACTTGACCAAAGCGGACGTGTCGATTAACGTTTATCTTCACAAATTAGCGCAAGAAAATCGCTGCGATTATCAAGCGGTTTGTGCGATAGGCGACGAGATGGTTATAATTCAAGAGTTATGCGGTTTAAGTTGTACGGGATATTATAGTAAGCCGTACGCTGAAATTGTAGAAGAAGCAAAAAAACATATAGACTTTATCGGCGGTTTTGAAAAGTTAGCCGAATGGGGTTTGTTTTAAGGTGATATAATGGCAAGGAAACCCACAGGGCGACCAAACGGGAGACCAAGAATAGAAATAAATAGCGAGCAGTTTAAGAAACTCTGCGAACTTCATTGTACAAAGGAAGAAATCGCGGGGTTTTTTAGTTGTACGGAAGAGACGATTGATAATTACTGTAAGCGGGAACACGGGGAAAGTTTTTTAGGGGTATTTAAAAAACTATCTGCAGGTGGGAAAATGTCTTTAAGACGCTATCAGTTCGAGTTGGCAAAGCATAATGCTTCAATGGCAATTTTTTTAGGTAAGAATTTGTTAGGGCAAACGGACAACACAGAAATCAACCAAAGTGAAGGGTTAAAAATCGTCGTAGAGAAGAAAGTCATTGACTTAACGGACGGAAAGAATGGAAGCGATACATTATAACCCGATTATTCCGAAGAACTTTATGCCTTTAATGAAGAGCAACGCCGAGAACGGCACGCATAGATTTTCTGTTCGTGGCGGTCGTTATAGCGGAAAGACGGAAACGGTCATAAGAGACGCATTAGACGGCTTTATCAGCATTAAAGGCGCGAATATAGTTCTTGCCCGTGCTGACGATTGCGATTTCAGAAAAACTACGTTTGCGACCGTTAAAAAGGTCTTACACGAGTTTGGCATTGCGCCGTATTGCGATATCCCCAAAAGGGTTGGCGATATTGTATTCAAGCCGAACGGGAACATAATAAGGTTCATAGCGACGGGTGGAGACGAACATCGAACGAAAGGGCTTGACTTTGAGAACGGATACGTCCATAGGTTCATACACGACGAAGCGCAAGAGTTATCCGAAGACTACGAAGTCAAAGGCGCAGAAAAGACCTTGCTTCGTCTTATGGGCGAAACGACAAAGTGGATATATATTTATAACCCGCCACCGAACAAAGGCGAGTTTGCAAACGTTTACTTTCCCGAACAAGTAAGAGCGGGCAGAGCGATAGAGATATATTCGTCGTGGAAAGATATCTACAGGTTATTGCCCAAAGAAGTTATATCCGAAATAGAGAAAGATAAAGCGCAAGATTACAACTATTATCTTTATGAATACATGGGACACCCGTTAGCAAGTAAGGGGCTTGTATATCCGCAATTCAGACGTGATAAGCACGTAGTCAATATCTATAACTTATTAGCACAAGGCGATAAAGTCAGCGAGTTAGTTTTAGGGCTTGACGAAGGAACGGTGTACGACAGCACTTGCGTTACTGCGTTGGCGATAATGTTTTCGGGGCGAGCGGTCGTGTTAGACTGTTACGAGAACGACCCGTTGATATTAGGTCAGCAAAGCCCAAGTCAGCAGTCAAAGGCTTTAATTGCGTTCACGAACGATTTATTATTTAAGTTTTCGTTTTTAAGGCTTGTACAAAGACGGTGGATATTCGAGTGTGCAGAAGGCGGACAAATGCTTATGCTACAATTCGAGCAAGACACTTACGGAACGGAAGCGTGCGAGAAAGTAACGCAAAAAAATATTATGGGCGATATAAAGCGAGTAAGAAGTATGCTATCAGAAGGCGTGCTTCTTTTTCATGTTGCCGATAACGTCAATACGGAAAGGCTTTGCGCCGATATAGAAAATTACGTATTCGACGAGAAGACAAACACGGTCAAGAAAGGGCAGAGAGACGATACGATAGATAGTTTAGAATACGCGACTAAATTGTACTACGACAGCCCGATAGTAACGAATTAAGGAGCAAATATGGCAGTCAATAATACTTATTCAACGGCGGTAACGAACGCACCGAGCCGAAAAATATTCCGTCCTATGTTTAGGGCGCGTTGGCAGAATATGCAGAATATCGTCAATGATAGCGCGTTCATAGATATGATACCCGAACCGTATGTAAGTTATTATATCGCCTACATTCAGCAATGGTTACAATGGTCTCGTGGCTTTGTACCTATGTTGCACCGTTCGGACTTCTTCTCGACGGGAATGGGTTATACGGTATGCGAGACGATAGCGCGTGAGTGTATGCGTGGCGGTTACCGTTTCGAGAGTAAGAACGAAGCCTTAAAAGACTTTATGGACGAATGGGCGAAGAACGACGATTTTACGGGCGACCTTTACGAGATGTTTTTCAATTCGTCGGCTGGTGGTAACTGCATTATGGTTGCAACGCCGATTAAGGGCGACGTGTATGTAACGGCATATCCGATTAACCGTTGCTTTTTCCAAATCGGAAGACGTAACGACGTAACGCAAGCGACTATTCTTAACAGGTTTAGTGCGGGCGAAGACGTTTACTACGCGAAAGAAACAAGAATATTCAACAATGGTAAAGCGTATTACCGTGTTATGTTAGGCAAGGGAACGCTTGTCGTATCGCCCACGTGGAGCGCAACAGGAATTAAAGACGTTCCCGATAAGATAAAGGCACAATGGGAATACACCTACGGCGATATTCAGCCGAGCAAATGGTACGAATTACCACTTGAAAGTTTAGGCGTTTACAATATCAAGAACAAGTCAAACGCAAGTGCTATTGCGGATATGCCAGGGTATAGCGACTCGTCGCTTCATACGGCGTTAGATATATTGTATTCAATAGACTATAACTACACCCAAGCGCAAGTAGATATGTATATGGGAAAGTCCTATGCATTGATACCCAAGCAAATGGGCGGAGCAAGTATAGATACTCGTGGTGGCGGTGTTGCTGACGGTATGAGTTACAAAGACGCAATAACGGTCGGCAGTAGGGCATTAGACGAGCAATTTTTTACCGAAGTTACGCCAAACGGCATAGACGGTAAGCCTATACAACCTACATTGTTACAGCCCGATTTAAGGGGCGAAGCGCATAAGTATATACGAGATAGCGACCTTGAACTTCTTGCGAGTAAGGTCGGGTTATCGTCGTCCACTCTCGCAAATCATCTTTCATACAACAGCGATAAGACGGCAACGCAAATTGACAGCGAGAACGGAACGACCGAAAGCACGGTCAGAACGAAAAGAGACCTTGCAACCGCTTCTATTAACCTTATGCTTAACGATATAGCGAAATTTTACGGCTTTACGGAGAAAGTAGAAATATCGTGGGGAACGCCGAGCGTCAATTCTTCACAGCGTAATCAAGATTTATTGAACGAGTATCAAGCGGGAACAATAACGCTTGAAAAATACTTAAAGAAGCGTTGGACGGAATTATCCGAAGAAGAAGCGCACGAATGGGCGGAAGAGATAAAGAAAGAACAAAACGAAAAAAACTCTGCTGATTTAAGCGAGTTTTATGGTGGGCTAAATGACGATAGCGAACAAACCGCTGAATTACCAAGCGTTGGCTTTGGAAGAAGCGGAAGCGAAAATACGGGAAACGGTGCGAAGCGAGTACCTAAAACGAACCCCGAAACCGCAAATAAATAAACTTATAGTTATAATAATCGAAAACGCCTTAAAAGACGTTAAAATTCCCGAATTAAGGCGTGTAAGCAAATTATCGCTTGTCAATTTTTATCTTCGACAATACGCCGAAATCAGCCGTTTAACGCCCCAAATGCTCGAAGTTGTAGCCGTCTTAAAGGCTTTAACAAGCGGAGAGATAACAACCCAAAATAAACGGGTTTTAGGGCTACGAGCGGACGGAATTTATATCGAAGGCGGTAAGGTTATCGTACCGAAAGCGAACTTATACGGCGTGCCTATGCGAGAGTTTGCGGGGCGATATATGGATAAGAACGTTCGTCCTGTACTTGATAGACTATCCGAGCAACAAGCATTAGACCCCGACGATATACGCGGGCGAAATTCTTTACGCAACCGCGCGGAAATGGAAGTCAGATATAACGACCATTTACGACAGATAGACAACTTAAAATCGGCGGGGCATACACTTGTTATAGCAAGCACGCACGCCGACTGTTCAGAGCGTTGCCGACCGTGGCAAGGGCGTGTTTATTCGTTAGACGGAACGAGCGGAACTACAAGCGACGGGCGAAAGTTTATACCACTCGAAAAAGCGACGGACGTTATATACACTACCAAAGCGGGAAAAACGTATAAAAACGGGCTTTTAGGGTTTAATTGTCGTCATTATCTCGTACCTTATACAAAAGGTTTTCAATTTCCGCCGCCTAACGTCAAAGAAGAGCGAAAACAATATGCTATAACGCTGAAACAAAGGGCGTTAGAGCGAAATGTTAGGCGTTGGCGAACGGAAGCGTTGACAAGTAAGGGAATAGACGATAAGCGGTATATAGAAGCCCGAAAAAAAGCGGAAGCGTGGAATAACGCTTATATTAAGTTTTCAAAAGATAACGGACGGGCTTATTACCCGTCAAGAACAAAAATTATATAAAGCACTTACCTTTTAGGCGAGTGCTTTTTTAATAGCAAAAAACAAAATAAAGGAGAAACAAAAAAATGGCACTGTTCGGAAACAAGAAACTTACTCTTGACGAAATTCTTAAAGGCATTGACGAACTCGCACCCGAAGATAAGGACAAAGTAAAAGAAAAGCTGCAAGACCTTAACAAAGCGGAAGACGAGCGCGAAATCGACAAAATCGAAGAAGAGAAAGCCGACGACGTAGAAGTCAAAGACGAAAAGAAAGACGAGAAAGAAGAAGAAACCGAAGAAATCGGGAAAGACGTTGACGAAGTAGAAGACGAAGTTAAAGACGACGAGCCTATTGATAAGCCTGTCGTCGAAACGGAAGAAGAAGCGGTCGAGACGAAAACCCCCGAAGAAACGGAAAAAGGCGATAACTACGACGAAAGACTTTCAAGAATTGAAAGCGACGTCGCGGAAATCAAACAAATTCTTGCGGTAAGCAAAAAAGAGCCGAAAGAAGTTGATTCGAGTATGGCGGATAAACTTTCGGAACTTGACCGCAAATTCAACGGTTAAACCTAAAAAAAATTATAAATAAAGGAGAAACAAAACAATGGCAAAAATTGTATCAACCTACGGTTCGGTAGAAAATTTTGTAAAGTCTGCGCTTATGGGTTTAGGTGCGACTGAAAGCGACCCCAACGGAAGATATTACCTTGACGGTAATATGGTAAACGTCGAACTCTCGAATACTATTGCGGAAGCAATATACATTCAAGAGATATTCAGAGACGGACAGTCCGTAACGGGTAAGTACACGACGGATAGAAAGGCAGGCGCGGTTAGAGTTGTACTCGATACCCCGTTCCCCTTTACGTCAAGAACTACGTCTTACGGCGGACGTAAAGGCACGGAAGGAAACGGCGGTGTAATCAACGTCAACCCCCCGCTTATGCCCGTCAACGACGAATTTATGGTTTATCTCAATCAGGTAAACGACCAGCAGATGTTATTCCCCGATTTAGGCAAGGAATATATTCCGCTCGACATTATGGCGAAGAAAATCGCGGGTTATTCCAAAGCGGTTGCGCAAGACAGAAGCGCGTCCACGCTTGCGGAAATAATCGCTTACGCGTTCTATCGTTCGCTTAACGACGGCGACAATTTGTATCAGATAGCGAACCTTAACGCTGAAAACGCTTACGCATTAGCGGTCAACGACTTGAACGCTAAACTTGACAACGGCGACCAAGCAATGGGTGCGTTCACTTATGCAACCGAAGGTCGAACCATAATCGGCAGACCTTCGTTCATTAACAAGGTATTCAACCGCAACAGCGGTATTATCTTAACGGGTTCGGATATGGCGCAGTCTATGTTGAAAGACTACGACCTTGACGTTCGTATGTCTGACAAGGACTACGTGGGTACGGGTTATAAAGGCTATGCAATGCAGTTCCATTGGCAGAGCGCACCCGACTACATTTGGACTTTGGCGGAAAAGTATCTCGGACTTGACGCGGGCGCACTTGATAACGTTTACGCTATTGCCGTATCGTTTGAAAGCACCGCTATGGGCAGAGTTATCGACTTGGGCGTTAAAATGGTTGACGCGAACGAAGTTCGTGGTATTAAGGCACAGCCCTTGAACATTTGGGGTCACGAAGCGTTCAGAAAATCCTACGTTGTAGGTTCTGACACTCTCGACAATACTTATCTTGCGTCGATAGGCTTTACCGCTGACGAAAGAAAGCACCCTGTTGCGCCGAAGATTGCAAACGCAAGCGACGAAATCGCAGTACCGATATACGGAGCAAACGGCGAAATCGTAGGTTATCAGACCGTTGCAAAAGCACCCAAGCCCAACGGCGGGAACTTTCAGTCGGGCGTAAACAACCCCTATGTTATAGCCGGTAGCGTAAACACCGATACGGGCGCATTTACCGCAGGCGGAACTACTTACGGCTTACAGTCCAACAGTGGCGTAATTAACGTAACGGGTACTATTCCCTACGTCAATAACACCGCGTTCGGCTTGACCGCAGGCAACAGAATAGCGGTTAAGATAAGTAACCCCGCTATAACTTCCAAAGCGGAATTGCCGAGCGGTAATATAGTAACGTCCGCAGGCGACGGCTACACCAACACCTACACCAAGTCAGCGTTTGAAGACGACGGCTCGCTCGTACTGTACACCAACGTATCGAAGACCGTTCCGCACGTTGTAACTATTAAGTGGGCTAACGGCGTAACCACCACTTACACCTTTAACTGTTCGGGCGCAACTTTTGAGAACGCTTAACAATTTAGGGAAACCTAAAACTTAAAGCCTTTTCGTTCGGGGTCTTTGTGGCTAAAAACAAAGCCCCTTTCCAAACTCTACTATCCAAGAGTTACCTTCCTTTTAAGCGTTTTGCGGGTGTACGAAACACCCGCCCCCATTACGGGGCATAGGAGACAAAATGAATTTTCCATATTCAGACGATTATATGACTTATGACTATACTTTGCATAGATATGTATTAACCGAAAAAGACATATTAGATAACTTTGCAATCAATATGACGGCAAGGTTTAAGAACGCTAACACCGTGCATACGGTATTAAAACAAGTGTCAATGCAAGTTTATAATTATATTCACGAATATAACGTAAATACCGAAATACAAGATTATATAATCGCAAAGACCGAAAAAGGGCGTGAAATAATCAAACAAGCAATGGAACAGCAACTTTTATACTGGTTGACTGTGGGCGACTTAACCCGCTCAACCGATAAAGATAAACGTGCTGTATGGTTCGACGATAATGCAAGGGAAATATTGTATCAAGGAATACCCGAAATAGGTACGCCGATAGTATATACAGGCAGTTTATATTTTAAGTCCTGTGATAATACGGAGTGGTAATATGGACTTTTTAGATAGTATGAAAATAATGGACGAAGAAGTTCTTACGGGAACTTACTTCGAGCAGATACCCGAAACGCCGAAAGATAAAGGCGTTTTTTTTGAATACGATATTGTTGACGAAAGCGATAAATCATACGCAAGACTACTCAACAATATCCAAACGGAAGAAACCTTTCAGACGATTAAAACGGACGATAGCATAGATTTTAAGGTCAAAGGCTATGTAGTTACGCAAGACGGCTTATTGTGGCAAATTGCGGGAATTATAAAGCGATTAAAACACGACGGGAATAAAGAAGCGTTACGAATAATCAAAGAGACAATACAAACGTCAAGAATTATAAGATTAACGCAAGTAGAGAACCCGTGGGAATTACGATGACGATAGACGATATGGAACGTCTTACGAGCGGAGCGACGACCGTTTTAAGGTTTTATGCGCCTGTAAAGACGGGAAATTTACGAAACAACGGAATAAACTACGAAGTTTACGACGATAAAGGCGTTATATACGTTGACGGCGACGGCACAAACGGAATAGCGTTTTATATGCCATACACAAATGAGCCGTGGGTTGCCGACAGGTGGCACGGCAAGAAAAACCCTAACGAAGGGTGGTGGCAAAACGCCGTTGACAAAGTGGCGGAATACATAGCGGATATTTTAGGCGGGGCGTTGATTAGATAGATGATAGAACTTAAAGAACTTGCAAGCGACTTGCAATCAAAACTGAATAGCAATACCCAAAGCCTTGACTTTGCTATCTTTCCCGATACTACGTCTTTTATTAAGTCTTACAAGGTCAGAAACACCGTACACGAAGTTATTAACGGCTTATTGACGGTGCAAACGTCCGACCTTTCAAACCTTACTGACGGGGAAGTCTTTGCGACAATATCCGCCCGTTTACAGGTTATTTTCCGACTTAAAAATCACGACGAAGATATAGAAGTACCGAAAGCGAACGGCGAAACGGCGATAAAATACGGTAACAATTCTATCGTTGCTATGGTACGTGAAGCCTTAACAACGGCTTTTCAAACACAAGAGCAGAAAGTTTTAACGGATAGCGACGGAAAAAACTATCTCGTATCTATCATATATCAACTTGTCGAAACGGGCGAACGTAATCAAGTGGCGCAGTTAGGCGATTGCTTTACGTTTACGGTGTATATCGCCTATATGTTCGTGGAGAACGGTATAAACACCCGTGATATAACCTATACGCTTGACGGAAAGGTTATTCCTTTTCAGGCAAATACCGTGTTAAGAACGCCTACAACGGACGGAAACGTTTACGCCGATACAACTAACGGAGCGGTCAAGAACTTGTCTTCTCAAAGCCTTTTAGACTTTTCTTTTGAATTGCCGTCTTTAAGAAACGAAATCACAAACGCTATGTATAAATGGCTTTTCGGGGGCGAACTTAACGTCGCTCATATTCTTAACGTAAGAATGCCCGATTTTCCGAACGGGTTTACCGAAACGAATTATCTCGTAACTTACGGCGCAACGCCGATTATGGGCGAGACAATAAAAAATATCGGTCAAAAAATGACGCTCGTTGAAATATGCGACGACTACGAACTCGTAGGAATACCCGATGATTATTATATCTATTATGCTGTAAATGATTTATCAGCCGTTGAACTTACGTCTAACGGTTATTTTTATAATTTCGGCACGAAAGAGTTCGGCAAAGGTTCGGGCAGAGTAGATTTTACCGTCAAAGCGGGCGACTTTATTATGTCCACTCAACCGATTAACACGGCGGGGCTTAACCCTATCGGCGCAACACTTAAAACAACGCAATTCGTTGTTGACGTGGCGACGGGAGAATTATCGGTTATATATCCCGAAGGCGCACCCGCGACTTTTGAAATCGTAAACAACGAACTTATAGTAAGTTCTGAAATCGTAACTTTTTCGTCCGAAATTTTATATATTCAAAACGGACAAATTTTTTACAAGGAGTAAATTATGTCAACTTACAATTTAGGCGTGGTCGCGCCCGTACCCAAAGGCGACTACGACAGCACCGCAGACTATAAAGTTCTTAATATTGTTAAGCACGGCGGTAGTGTATATATGGCAAAACAGGACGTAGAAGCAGGAACTTTCGAGCCGTCCGTTACAAGCGGTTGGGAGAGTTATTGGATGTTATTATTCAACGAACCCCACCCTGTCGGCAGTATATACGAAACCACGACTTTAACCACGGCGACCGCCGTTGGAC
>JAGCLN010000034.1 GCA_017646945.1 Clostridia bacterium
AAACCGCCTAAAAAATTTTAAAAAACGGCGTTAAATTGCTTGCAATAATATAAAAACTATGCTAAAATATGAAAAGACTTCGGGTGGTCCTCTTAAATTTGTAATGAACACCGCGTAATAATGGAGGTATAAGTCATGACAATTATTGAACAAATCAACAAAGAAAACATCAAAAAAGAAGTTCCTTCCTTTAACGTAGGTGATACTGTAAAGGTATCTGTTAAAGTTATTGAAGGTACTAGAGAAAGAATTCAAGCATACGAAGGCGTTGTTATCGCTAAGCGCGGTGGCTCTATCAGCGAAACCTTTACCGTAAGAAGAATCAGCTTCGGTGTAGGCGTTGAAAGAACGTTCCCCCTTCACTCACCAAAGATTACCGATATTAAGGTTATTAAGAAAGGTGCGGTTAGACGTGCAAAACTTTATTACCTTAGAAACCTTACCGGTAAGGCAGCAAAAGTTAAAGAGGTTATTCGTTAATTTAAAGCGCGTCAGTTTGACGCGCTTTTGTTTTAATCAAACGGCTATGCCGATATTTTTTAAACTATGTTATATAATTCCATTTTAGATTTAACGGGCAACACGCCTATGATAAGGCTTCACCGCTTGGAAAAACTCCTTGGCTTAAAGGCAAATCTTTACGCTAAGGTAGAAAGTTTTAATCCTGCGGGTAGTATTAAGGATAGGGTTGCTAAAAATATAATAGAAACTGCGGAAGCAAGCGGTGAACTTAAAAAGGGTGCAACCGTAATCGAGCCTACGAGTGGTAACACGGGTATAGGCTTGGCTCTCGTTTGCTTATTGAAAGGCTATAAGGTAATTTTAACTATGCCTGAAAATATGAGCGAAGAACGCCAAAAACTTTTAAGGGCTTACGGTGCGGAACTTGTTCTTACCGATAAAACATTGGGTATGCAAGGCGCTATCGACAAGGCTAACGAACTTTCCGCATCTATTGAAAACTCGTTTATAGCAGGTCAGTTTGAAAACCCCGCTAACCCCGATACCCACTATAAGACCACGGCGGTTGAAATTTATAACGATTTAAACGGTGTGGTTGACGTGTTCGTATCCGGCGTGGGCACGGGCGGTACTGCTACGGGCGTTGCAAGGTATTTAAAAGAGAAGAACGATAAGACTTTCGTAGTTGTTGCAGAACCTTATAGTAGCGCTGTTTTATCAGGCGAAGAGAAGGGTTCTCACGGCTTGCAAGGTATGGGCGCAGGTTTTATTCCCAAAACGCTTGACACGAGTATTTATAACTCTGTTATAAAAGTAACGGAAGAAAACGCTTATTATTACGCTAACTTGCTTGCTAAAACGGAAGGTATACTCAGCGGTATTTCTTCGGGAGCGGCTTTATATAGCGCGGTTGAAGTTATTACAAACGGAGAGTTTGACGGTAAAAACGTTGTGGTAATTTTACCTGACGGTGGCGAAAAATATTTATCTACTGAATTATACAAATAAAAAAATCTCACCGAGTTCGGTGAGATTTTCTTTTTACTTAAAAAGCAAATCGTTTTTGAAAGTTTTTGTTCTTGAAAAGGGTATAAGGAACAAAAGGGCAAATATCATATCGGGAAGGATATACGCTAAGTTGTAGCAGAGTGAGTATATAAACGCGTTGCTCGTGGGAAAAGCGTCTGAAATAACGCCGTGCTTGAAGTAAACTATGCCTGAAATAAGGTGCATACTAAATCTTAAAAGGAAGAAAAGCATCGTTCCAAGCGTTAAACTTAAAGTTTTTTCCTTGATGATTTTCTTGAATATTCCCGCAACGCAAATGAGCGAGAAAGCAAAAATATAATCAAGAACGAAAGTGAGCGGTGTGAGTATCCACGGTGAAGTGATAAACTGAAGTAAACTGGTTACGAACCCTGTTAATAATCCAAAATAAAAGCCGTAATAGTAAGCGACTATTATTACAGGAACAAGGCTGAAAAAGGTAACGCTACCACCAAAGGGAAGTTGCACTTTCAAAAATGAAAGAGTAGTTGTAAGCGCAATTGATAGTGCGATAACGGATAACTTTTTCGTGTCAAGCGCCGCTGTGGTTTTGCCGATAAGAAATAGTAGCGCGAATAAAAGTAGTAACGCGACTACTGAAATCATTACGACGATGTCTGTTGTTTCAAGTGCTAAAAGATTGTATAACATAATTATCCTTTACAATAGAAAAAAGCGCCGAGAATTCGGGCGCAGCACAAAAAAATAATCCATCTTCCATTCCTGAATTACCAGGTCAGGTTCAAAGGGTATAATCTCAGCCGTAGCACCCCTGCGTTCTATTGTAATCAAATGGTAACACTTTAAAAAGTTATTGTCAATTATTTTTAAATAATATATTGAAATTTGACGAAAAAAATGATAGAATGTATTTGGTGGTAATTGTGGAGTTAAGTGATTTATATGAAATTTGATTTTTTTGCTTATATTAACAGAATGAAATATATTAAACGCTGGTCGCTTATGCGTTCGCACGAGAGTGAAAACGTTTTAGAGCATACCGCCCAAGTTTCCGTTATAGCCCACGCTTTAGCGGAGATTAAAAACAAGTATTTCGGCGGTCAGGTTGACGTTTTAAAGGTTGTTCTTTATTCTCAGTATCACGAAACAGGTGAAGTTATAACCGGCGATTTACCAACCCCGATTAAGTATTTTAATAAAGAGATAAACCACGCGTATAAAGATATTGAACTCGGCGCTTGCGAAAAGTTATTAAGCACTCTTCCCGACGAGTTGAAGTCTGTTTACTCTCTCTACGTTTTACCTGACGAAGATAGTGAAGAGTATAAGATTATGAAGTGCGCGGATAAAATTTCAGCGTATATTAAGTGTGTGGAAGAAATTAAGTCTGGCAACGCCGAATTTAAAAAGGCAAAAGAAAGCATCTTAAAAGAAATCAACAAATGCGATAGGGAAGAAGTTAAGTTCTTTATGAAGAACGTAGCCCCTACTTATCAATGCTCGCTTGATGAGCTTGAATAACGTGCAAATAAACTTTATATAGGAGTTTTTATGAAAAAGATTTTAGCATTGATTTTAACAACATTATCATTGTTTACTTTAACCGCTTGCGCTGGTGGTAATTCCGGTAACAATGGTAACAATAACGGTGGGAATAATCCCCCTCCGTCAACCGACCCCGTTTACGCTACGGAATATACTTATAATGAAACTCACCACTGGAAGAAGTTATTAAGTGGCGTTGGCGAAGAAAAGAAAGATTACGCTGAACACGATAACGAACAAGGTAAGTGTGAGTGCGGTAAATATTTTGACTGTACCCATTTACTTGATTTTGAAAAAGTTACCGTTGACGGCATTAAGGGTTATAGAATAGTTGGTTATAAAGACGAAGATTTCTTTGGCAACGCTTTATATATGCACTATGAAGTTCCCGCTTATTATCAAGGGCCAGATGATAACAAGCCTCTTCCCGTAATTTCTATCGGCTACGGCGCGTTTGCTAACGGATTAATTAACGGTACAACTTATAATACTGTGCCCATTGAATCAGTAATACTCAAAGAAGGGCATTTAGAAATTAGAGACTGGGCATTCAAAAATGCCGAACTTACCGAACTTATTATTCCCGATACAGTTGTTAACACCTTTAAGGGTGGTGAAATTTACAACGTTTGCGGTGGTTGTTACAAACTTAAGAGAATTGATTTTGGTAACGGTTTAAAAGTGTTAGGCTCAAATAACTTTGGCAAT
>JAGCLN010000035.1 GCA_017646945.1 Clostridia bacterium
ATAGCGACGAAAATAACTGCAATATTTTTAAGCTTTTCTTTTTTGATAGGGCTTAGCGGTTGCTTTGAAATAAATAACAATACCGCAACACCGTCACATACGCATAACTACGTTGTTGAGAGAGTTGTAGCGCCCACTTGTGAAGAAGACGGATATACCGTTTATGTTTGCGAGTGTGGGCAAACTAAAAAAGGCGATTACGTTAATAAACTAGAGCACGTCTTTGATAATTACGTGTACAATAACAATGCAACCGAGTCAAGCAACGGCACTAAAACCGCAACTTGCAGTAGGGAAGGTTGTTCGGCAGTAGATGAAGTTGAAGTTTGGGGTAGCCAACTTGAAGATCTTACCTTAAAACTTGTTGAATACGGATCTACCGATTACGTAATAAGAGTTCCAGACAACTATCAAAATAGAAGGCCGTTAAAAACTGCGGTAAATGATTTGCAAGCGCTTTTAGAAGAAGCGACGGATATTAAGTTTGAAATTGTAAAAAATAGTTTAGTAAATGGCGGAAAGTATATTTCAATAACGGATAACGGCTTGTTAGACAGCGAACAACAAAAGGTGATAGACGGGCTTGAAAGTGATTCGACTTTATATTTTTCGTTGGGGCATAATATCTTTTTGACGGGCGGTTCAGATTATGGTACGGCGTTTGCTATTTATGATTTTTTAAGTGATTATTTTGGTTTTGAACCTTTTACCGAGAGTATTTACACGTTAGATAAGGACGTTTACGAAAAGAATATTTCTTCATTTTATAAAATAAACGAACCAGACCTTTTGCAACGTCATTTGGGAAGCGGGCGAGCATCTTATTTAACTCAATATAGATTTAGAACAGTTGCAGGTCAAGGCGGTTACGATTGCGCGGCAGGACTATATGCTTACACAGACGATCCTAAATACGCGGTGGTAAACGGAATAAATTACGACAAAATTGAAATTCTTGCCAGAATGCACAATTCATTAGATTTTATCCCTTATGAAAAGTACGGAAGCAGTCATAGCGGTTGGTATGCAACGGATAGACAAAACAACTATCTTTTAACGGGCTCATCTCCCGCTGAAGTGTGCTTTACTGCGCATGGCAACGCCGAAGAATATCAAGCGCTTCAAAATACTTATTTTGAAGCCATGAAAAAAATGTTTATTCAAAGGGTGGAAATTAAAAACCTTCAAAAGCGGAATTTACTATTGTTTTTGAATTCAGATTGGAATATTATCACAATCTGGATGGAAGATAGTGAAAAGTATTGCGATTGTGAAGGTTGTAACCAAATAGTACAAAAGTACGGTGGGTATACAAGTTCGGTTGTAATAAGGTTTACAAAGGATTTGAAGCAAAAAATTGACGATTGGTTTAATTCAAGCGAAGGAAGCCTTTATAAAATTGACGACTTTAAGTTAAGATTTTCAGTTTCTCAAAAGTACGGCGACGCGCCTGTAAAATTCAATCAAGAAACAGGCGAATACGAAGTTATTTACGATGATTTGAAACTCGGCAAGGGCTACTCGATATTGCTTACTAATTCTTCCATGCTCTCTAAAATGAATTACGAAGAGCCTTACACTTCGCAAGTAAACGGGTATTTTATAGATAGGTTCAAAAAATGGTCCTCAATGGTTGAGCATATTGACTTATACACCTATCAATCAAACTTTTCAGAATGCACGTTGTTTATGGACTCTTTTGAACTTTACGATAGCGAGTTTTGTAAGTTTTTAGTAGAAAACGGAGTTAAATCTTGGTATAATGAATGCGTATATTCTTCAGGGTGGTTCCACTTAAAACAGTATGCAGAAAGTAAATTTTACTGGGATAAATCTCTCGGTATGGAAGAAATTTACGATAGGTATTTTAGCGTAGTATTCCCAACCGTTCCAAGCGAGATGAGAAACTTGTTTGAAATGCAAAAAACCGCTCGTAAAAATGCAAGAGATAAATACTTAGCAACTCTTGAAGAAGGGGAAAAGATAAAGTTAGAATCGGTTGAAATAGCGTATTTGTACGACGAAGATGAACTCAAAGATATAATTTACGAATACCAAAGAGTTTTGAGTTTAACGGAAGAAGGTAGTGAAGAACATTATCAAATAATGTTTGAAATGATTTCTCCACTTATGCAAATAATGTATTTAGAAAAAGAAAGAGTCCCCGAAGGTTTCAATGAAAAACATAATACAAATTATCCGGTAATGACGAGCGAACTCGTAAGATTCAAAGCCTTACTTATGGATATTAGTGAAAAATGCGGTGAAAAGTTTGGCAATATAATTGCATCAAATCACAACGATAAACCCATTTTACAGGATAGATTTTTATCGTCGGTTGGCTATAACGTGGCGTATCAGACTTATAAAAGGATGATGATTATTCCGCAAACGTATGATAACAATACCGCAAATAGAATGCTCACTCCAACCGTTGACCTTGAAGTTGGCGACCATAGATTACAATGGATATATCTTTATCATCGAGCCCCGTTTTCTTTATTTGATTACACGGATATTAAGATGGAAGTAATTTCGGGTGAAGACGTAATTTCTATAACGCCTAACCAAAGGGTTATTGACGGTGGTGGCAAGATTTTATCTTCGCTTACTGAAAACTTTTCTGCAAGCGAGTATAACGGAACTACCAAGTATGACTACGGTACGCTTACTTGCATAAAAAAGGGTACTGCCGTAATAAGATTTACCTACACTTTAGACGGTATAGAGTATACGGACACTAGAACGATTAACGTTATATAAATTACTATTAAAAAGGCATCAACCAAAAGGCTTGGTGCTTTTTTGTTGCTATGGTGAGATTGAACTTTAAGGCTTTTGGTATCTATGAGCCCGCTTTCGCCAAAAGGAATTTGTGTTTTCAGGTTATGAGTACGGCGAGCGAAAGCGAGCCAACTTGTATCAAGACAAGCACGCGACATAGCGCCAAAAGTTAATTTGACATTAACTTACGTTTATTGTATAATAAAATAAAAAGGAGTTTTATATGGCAAGACTAGTTTATGGGAGAAGAGCACCTTATTTAAGATTTGCAAATGACCAAGAGTTTTTTGAAGCTTATGGATTTTTGTGTAACAATGCACTACATAGGCTTGACTTTCAGTGGGAGTATAACGCTGGTAGTGGTGCGTGG
>JAGCLN010000036.1 GCA_017646945.1 Clostridia bacterium
CCGCAAGAGCAAAGAAGGAACATACAGCAGGTTAAGATACTCATCAAGATAATAGATACAAGTGTTTTCAATTTCTTCATAGGAAAACCTCCAAAAATGTTAGTATCCACATTATATCAAGTCTTTTAAGACTTGTCAAGTATTTTTAGACTTGAACTGTGTATAATAAAATTATGGAATTTGCAAAAAGATTAAAAGAATTAAGGGTAGAGCGTGGGCTTAGTCAGATGGAATTATCGGTTGCAACTGGTATAAGCCAGTCTGCAATAGCGAAGTGGGAACTTTCAAAAACCGAGCCAACTGCGTCTGCGCTTATAACTTTATCAAAGTTTTTCAACGAGAGTGTTGATTATCTTTTAGGGATTACCGATTAAACCGCTTTTTTAAGCGGTTTTTATATTGCTTTTAGTTTTATTTGTGATACAATATATATATGAAAACTTATTTTGATAAAGAAAACAACTTGGTAGTTTACGAGTATCTAATCAAAGCGAGTGGGGTTAAACCTAAAACTATTTATCAGTTTTCAGACGTGCATTTGACTGAGTATGACGAACTTTCTTCCGATGGCGAAAAGGCGTTTGCTATCTATCAATCGCCCCGCTGGGAAAATATGAGAAAGTACTATGCAAACGCTCATAAAGAGCCTTTTGAAGACGCTCAGCAAATCCCTCCGCTTGCTCACTTAAAAAACCTTATCAGCCTTTCAAAAACGGGCGATGCCGTTATTATGGCAGGGGATATTTTAGACGTTGTTTCGGGCGCAAACTTACGCGCTTTTAACAATTTAGTTAAAAATCTTGATAAGCCCTACATCTACGTTTGCGGTAATCACGAGCCGAGCGAGAAGCTTCCCGACGGGTTTATTGCGAAAAACCCCACCCAAAAAATTGAGTTTGACGACCTTGTTATTTTAGGTTTTAACAACGAAGAAAGGGTTATAACTAATCAACAACTCGACTTTTTAAAGGATAATTTAACCCTTGGTAAAAAGGTTATTATTGCTATGCATATTCCTATTTTGTGTGATAGCAATTATCAAAAAGTGTTCTCACTTGGCGAATACTTCCGTTTAAACAATGATAATTCAACGGCGGAAACAATAGAGTTTATTGATATAATCAATAAAAATAGTGAAAGTATAATTATGGTTACTTGCGGACATTTGCATTTTAACTATTGTAGCAATCTTGATAGTGATATACCGCAAATTATATCTTCGCAAGGCATAACGGGTAGCGTTAATAAATACGTTATCGAAGATAAATAGAATATGCAACCGCACAATAACGCCCAAGCGGGCGTTTTTTATTGACAAAAATATTTGCTTTTTGTATAGTGGTAGTATTATGGAAGCAACAAAAAATAAAAAGCCTACTTTAAACATAGGCATAAAATCGTTCCTAATAGCAATTATCGTAATATTTGCTTTAATGGTTGTAACTTACGTTTTAACTTTAGTCGTTCCGGGTGGTTCGTACGGTAGGGTTGAAGATGCAAACGGCAATTTAGTTATAGATACCGAAAGTGGTTTTACTTCCGTTGCGGGTGGAATCCCGTTTTGGAAATGGGTGTTATCGCCTATTTTAGTTCTCGGTGCAAACGGTAGTGGCGCGCTTATAGCAGTTATAGCCTTCTTATTAGTTATCGGCGGTATTTTCACGGCGCTTGATAAGTGCGGTCTTATCAATTATATGTTGGCAAGGCTTACCGCTCGTTACTATAAAGTTCGTTATAGGCTAATGGCAATAATCATTTTATTCTTCATGGCGCTCGGCGCGATGGTCGGCTCGTTTGAAGAATGCGTTCCGCTCGTTCCTATCGTAGTTGCGTTAGCGCTCGCTCTCGGTTGGGATAAACTTACCGGTATCGGTATGAGTTTACTTGCGGTTGGCGCAGGATTTGCGTCGGGCGTGTGTAATCCCTTCACGGTAGGCGTTGCTCAACAGCTTGCAAACTTACCTATGTTCTCGGGCGTGTGGTTAAGGCTCGTTTCGTTCGTGTTTATATACGGTTTAGTTTTCGGTTTCGTTTACCTTCACGCTAAAAAGGTTGAAAAGCCCGTTGCAGATTGTGAATCGTTTGCTAATTTTGAAAGAAACGCTAAGATGGACAAGGCTACCGTAGTATTTATCGCCGTAGTAGGCGCGGGTATTTGCGCGGTGTTGTCTTCGGCGTTTATTTCAGTCCTTCAAGACTATACGATGATTATAGTAGCCGTTATGTTCTTAGTTGCGGGCATAAGCGCAACGCTCGTATCGGGTATGCAAGCGAAAGACCTTGCAAAGAGTTTTGTTAACGGCGTTGTTAGTATTCTTCCCGCGGTGCTTATGATTTTAATGGCATCGTCTATCAAGTACACTATGGAAGAAGCAAACATTTTAGACACCGTTCTTCACGGCGTTATAAACCTTGCTAACGATATGCCTAAGTGGTCGGTAATTTTACTTATCTACCTTTTAGTTTTAGGAATGAACTTCTTTATTCCGTCAGGCTCGGCAAAGGCGTTTATGCTTATTCCGATAATCGTGCCTATCGCAAGTATATTCGGTATATCTTCTCAGTTGTGCATAGTAGCATTTGCGTTTGGCGATGGTTTCTCAAACGTGTTCTACCCAACGAACGCCGCGCTTTTAATAAGCCTTGGGCTTGTAGACGTAAACTATGCGTCTTGGTTCAAGTACTGTTGGAAATTCCAACTTCTCAACTTAATTTTGACTTCACTCTTACTGTTATTCGGTCTTTGGGTGGGTTATTGAAATTAAAACGCTCGATAAGGGCGTTTTTTTATTTAATAAATTTGCGATTATTAGGTTAGTTGTGTTGACAATAAAATTTTAAAGTTGTAAAATGTGTGTGTATAGACTTACGTATTTATATAAATACGTTAAAATTCATTATTTTTTAAGGAGAAATCAAATGGCAACTGTTGTAATTATGCCCCGTCAAGGGCAAAGCGTAGAAAGTTGTGTTATAACTTCTTTCCAAAAAAAAGTTGGCGATACCGTAGAAAAGGGTGAAGTTTTATTCTCTTATGAAACTGACAAATCTTCTTTTGACGAACCAGCGCCTGTTTCCGGCAAAATTTTAGCAATATTTAGAGAAGAAGGCGATGACGTTCCCTGTCTTGAAAACGTTTTAGTTATCGGTAACGATGGCGAAGATTTTTCTGAATTCGTTCCTAAGGCAGACGGCGATTCCGCTCCCGCGCCCGAAGTAAAGGCAGAAGAAAAAGTAGAAGTTAAAGCTGAAGAAAAGGTTGAAGCGGTAGCATCTTCCGTAAGCGCAACTTCCATTTCGCCAAGAGCAAGGCTTTTAGCGGATAAAACCAACGCTGATTTATTAAAGGCAGTTCCCACCGGTCCTAACGGTAGAATTATTGAAAGAGACGTGCAAAAACTCGTTGATATGGGTTTAACCGTTTCTTCCGCAGCGAAAGAAAATTATACGGAAAGCGTTGAAGGTTCCGGCATTAACGGTAAAGTTATGCTTGGCGACCTTAATAAACCCGTTGCTCCCGCAGTTGCAACCACCGCTCCCGCTTGTGATTATGAAGACGTTAAGCTTCCCAACGTTAGAAAAGTTATTGCAAAATCAATGCACGCATCTTTATATACTATGGCTCAGCTTACTCTTAACGCATCTTTCGATGCAACTAAGCTTCAAGCAATGCGCGCGTCTTTAAAAGCAGGCGCAGAAGCGCTTGGTCTTAACAATATCACTTTAAACGATATGGTATTATACGCCGTATCTAGAGTATTGAAAAACCATAAGGACTTAAACGCTCACTATCTTGACGATAAGATGAGATATTTCAATTCCGTTCACTTAGGCGTTGCAGTTGATACCGAAAGGGGATTACTCGTTCCCACCGTATTTAACGCTGATAAACTTTCTTTAAACGAAATGTCTATCGCTGCAAAATCGGTTATTAAAGACGCTCAAAGCGGAAAAATCAATCCTGACTTATTAAAGGGCGCGTCCTTTACCGTAACTAACTTGGGTTCACTCGGCGTTGAATCTTTCACACCCGTTATCAACCCACCGCAAACGGCAATCTTAGGCGTATGCACCATTACTCGCCGTGTTAAACAAGTAAACGGTGTTGACGTGTTCTATCCTGCAATGGGCTTATCTTTAACTTTCGACCACAGAGCGCTTGACGGTGCGCCTGCGGCAAGATTCTTAAAAGACGTATGCTTTGCGCTTGAAAACTTTGACCTTTTACTTACTAAGTAAGGAGAA
>JAGCLN010000037.1 GCA_017646945.1 Clostridia bacterium
ATATGAGCGTGTTAGATTTAGACACCTCGTCCTCGTGAACTGAAATACCCTGCGGCTTGTTCACGAGCAGAATGTTTTCGTCTTCGTAAACGTGGTTTAAATTGGCGTTCATTCGTTTAAGGCTTTCCGATCCGAGCTCTGAACTCTCGGAAAAATCAACCTTTTTACCTTTTTTCAATTTTAACGGCTGAGGTGAAATTTCTAATATTTCAACCGAAGGAATGAACGGCGTTTCATCTTCAACCAACAAGTCTTCTTTATCATTAACGGTTTCTTCAACGGTTTCTTCTTGTTGTTCAACAGCAGTTTCTTCTACGATTTCTTGGTGTTCAATAACCGTTTCTTCCACCTGTTTATCAGGCAACTCTTTTGTGATTACTTTACCGTTTTCTTCAACTTTAATAAAATCATCAACAGTTCTTTCGATTAATTCTTTAACGAATTCTTCAACCGTTTTTTCAACGGCAAACGCCGAAACGGATTTTTCCGTTTCGGTATTTTTTACGCTCGGCGCGTGTAAACTATTAAATTTTACAGCGCCGTCAACGCCTGACACAGTAGACAACTAAGGGTTGACACGCTCCTAAGCCGGAGATAATCCTACCCTTCGTCGTCCTGCCGTCTTGCGGAATATCGTTAGTATAAACGTAATAAATTGCGCCTATTCTATCAACTACCGTAAGTAGCGACTTATCATCTGGGTTTACACAAGATGCGTATACTACGCACTCGTTCATTTTCGGGTCGCCAAGTTCAACAATCTTAACACCTTTACGCGCCCTTGCAGTCTTGGTTATTACACCTGTTATTACCTTTTTGAAAGTACCAAAACTCGTTACTATAACGCACTCGGTAGTAAGATCGTCATCAATGAGCGATGCGTAAACTACGCTATCGTCGTCAGCAACGTCCATACCCTTTACGCCACCTGCTATTCTACCTTGAACGGGAACTTCTTTATCCGCCCTTAAACACATACCCTTAGCGGTTACGAAGAACATAATCTTACCGTCAACGTCTTGAGTAACGGATAAAACTTCATCGCCGTCTTTAAGTTTGATTGCTTGGCAACAGGTTCTCGTTATAGAACACTCTTTCCATTCCGTCATCTTTACAAAACCTTGTTTTGTAAACATAAGGAACTTGCCTTGCGGTTCAGTTTCAAACGAGAAGATAGAAACTATCTTTTCACCCTTTTGAACTTCTTTGAAAAGCCCGTCAAAAGTAATACCACCCTGCGTCATTCCACGACCTTCGGGAACGTTATCTGGGTTGATTTTAAACAAGTTACCCTTGTTTGTAAACGCGTAAGCGTAATTATCCGACCTTACCTTTGCATAAGCGGTAAAGATTTCCGCAGGGGTAGGCTCGGAAGAAAGCGCCTTTTTAAACACGGGATACTTAATCTTCTTAACAAAACCCTTTGCGCTAACGCCTAACGCGAAAGTTTCAACCACCTTGTCGCCATCGCCACCCTTAGTGGGCGTGGGGTCGATTTCCTTACCGTCGTGAACGATAACGGATTTTCTTGCGTCTTTATATCTCTTTTTAATATCTTTAAGTTCAGAAACGACTAAAGAATTTAACTTGCGCTTACTATCAATAATTTCTTGAAGTGATGCGATAAGTAATTTTAAACTTTCAAGTTCATCTTTCAAGTTGTCAATTTCAAGCCTTGTTAAACGAGCGAGTTTTAAATCAAGTATCGCTTGCGCTTGAACTTCACTTAAATCAAATTCCTTTCTTAAATTTTGCCTTGCAGTAGCCGTATCTGGCGATTTTTTGATAATTTGAATTACCTTATCAATGTTGGTTACGGCAATAATTAAACCGGTAACGATTTCATACCTTGCCTTAGCCTTTGACAAATCGTATTTAGTACGGCGAAGTACTACTTGTTTTTGATATTCCGTATAGTATTTAAGAACGGAAATAAGACCTAACTGTTGCGGTTTACCATCGGCAATCATAACCATATTGATACCGTAGGAAACTTGAAGGTTTGTATTCTTATACAAAAGTTCTAAAATCGCGCTTACGTCAGTATCCTTTCTAAGTTTTATTACTATTCTCATACCGTGGCGGTCAGATTCGTCAACCACGTCCATAATACAGCCGAAATCGTCTTTCCTATCAACCATAAGTTGACCGATTTTAGCAATCAATGCCGCCTTATTTACTTGATACGGGATTTCGGTGACAACGATATTTTGTCTACCCGACTTTTCCGTTTCAACGTCAACTTTACTGCGGATTAAAATCTTGCCTTTACCCGTTTCGTAAGCGGTTTTAAGTTCATCGCCGGCAATAACGTAACCACCCGTAGGAAAGTCAGGCCCGATAACCGTTTTCATTATCTCATCAAGACTAATTCTCGGGTTTTCAATAACCGCAATAGCGCCGTCAACCACTTCTGCCAAGTTGTGCGGTGGGATATTAGTTGCTAAACCTACTGCAATACCCATAGCGCCGTTTACTAAAACGTTGGGATAACGGCAAGGAAGGGTTACGGGTTCTTTTAAGGTATCGTCAAAGTTGTTTTCCCAGTCAACCGTGTCTTTATCTAAATCGCGTAGCATTTCGAGAGCAAGACTATTGAGTTTTGCTTCCGTATAACGCATAGCCGCCGCCCCGTCACCGTCAACTGAACCGAAGTTACCTTGACCGTCAACGAGTTTCATTCTCATATTGAAGGGTTGAGCAAGCCTTACCATCGCATCGTAAACGGAAGTGTCACCGTGCGGATGGTATTTCGCTAAACATTCACCTACTACTCTCGCGCTCTTTTTATACGGCTTGTCCGGTGTTAAACCAAGGTCGTGCATAGCGTATAAAATTCTGCGTTGAACGGGTTTTAAACCGTCTTCTACACGGGGAAGAGCCCTATCGAGTATAACGTATTCTGCGTAAGGAATCATTGAAGAATGTAAAACTTCTTCAATGCTACTTACTATTACGTTTGATTTTTTCATTTCTTCCATAATCACTCTTCGTCCTTAACCTTGATTTCAAACTCTTCTTCTTTATTGAAGTTAGCGTGTTTTTGAATATATTTCTTTCTCTCGTCAACCGCATCACCCATAAGCGTTGTTATAAGCCTTTCGGTGCTTGCCGCTTCTTCCATAGTAACTTGCATCAAAAGTCTATTTTCGGGATTTAAGGTAGTATCCCAAAGTTGCTCGGGGTTCATTTCACCTAAACCTTTGTAGCGTTGAATTTGATAGCCTCTACCAACCTTTTCTTGCTTGATTTTACGCTCGTTTTCATCGTAAGCATATTCCACAACGTCTTTTTTATAAACTTTATAAAGGGGTGGCATACCGATATATACGTGACCTTCGGTTATAAGCTTTGGCATATAACGATAGAAGAAAGTTAATAAGATACATCTAATATGATAACCGTCTTGGTCGGCATCTGATAAAATGATAACCTTATCGTAGTTTAGATTGTCGATATTAAAATCGTCACCCATACCGGTACCAAGCGCGGCGATTATCGTTTTGATTTCTTCATTCTTTAAAACGTCTACCGTTGATTTCTTTTCGGTATTGAGCGGTTTACCGCGGAGCGGTAATATTGCCTGATGCTTTCTATCTCTACCTTCTTTTGCACTACCGCCCGCCGAATCGCCTTCTACTATGAATATTTCATTCAAAGACGCGTCTCGACTACTACAAGCGGCAAGTTTACCTAAAAGCCTTGTACTATCCGCACCCGACTTTGCACGGTTGAGTTCCTTAGTCTTTCTAACCGCTTCTCTTTCCTTTGCGGCGGAAGTTGCCTTTTCAATAATCGCATCAAAGCACTTAACTAACTTTTTGTTTTTAGAAATTTCATTGAGCGCGTCAATAGTAGCGCTTTCAACCGCGGGGCGAACTTCAACGTTACCAAGTTTACCCTTGGTTTGACCTTCGAATTGAGCGTTCTTTACTTTTACGGTAATTACCGCGGTAATACCCACGCGGAAATCTTCACCGTTAAAAGCAATATCTTTATTCTTGCCGGAAACGTTCTTCTTAGCATACTCGCCCATAAAACGAGTTAAACCAGATTTAAAGCCAACGTCATGCGTGCCACCGTCAACGGTAGGAATATTGTTAACGAACGAGAAAACGCTTTCGCTATAACCATCGGTATGTTGGAAAGACGCTTCAATCAAAATATCGTCCTTTTTATCGCTAAAATATAAAGGTTCTTGATATAAGGTATTCTTACCCGCGTTTATATAGGAAACGTAATCTTTAATACCACCTTCCGACTTGAATACGTATTCTTCCGCATTATCGCCCTTTCTTAAATCTTTAAATCTAAGTTCAACCCCCTTGTTTAAGAAGGAGGTTTCTCTTAAACGATTGATAACGGTATCTGCATTAAACTCAACCGTTTCAAACACGGTTGCATCGGGTTTAAACCTAACGAGAGTACCCTTTTTAATAGTTTTTATCTTGGTATCAACGAGCGGTGCTTTGGGAACGCCTGATAAAACTTTATTTTGCGCCTTATCAAAATAAGAGTGGAATTCCATAGTGTAAACGGTCTTGTTGTAAACTTCAACTTTTAACCACTCGGAAAGAGCGTTCGTTACCGATGCGCCTACGCCGTGAAGACCGCCCGAATAATCGTAGTTATCGTTATTGAACTTACCGCCTGCGTGAAGTTGAGTAAAGATAACTTCAACACCTGAAATGCCAGCGTCCGGATGGATATCGACAGGCATACCCCTGCCGTTATCTTCTACCGACGCGCTACCATCTGGATATAAGCGCACGTCTACGGTGGTGGCGTGGCCGTTAGCAGCCTCGTCTACCGCGTTATCAATAATTTCCCACAAGATATGGTGAAGACCCTTTGAGCCCGTTGAGCCGATATACATACCCGGCCTAACTCTAACGGCTTCAAGTTCTTTAAGTATTTTTATATCTTCTGAACTGTAACTTTTTTTAGCCAAAACAATGCCC
>JAGCLN010000038.1 GCA_017646945.1 Clostridia bacterium
GGAGCAACCGCCTATTAGGTTTTGCAAATTACCTTTAGGTTATTTGCTAACTTATGAGCGTGTTGCGACGATATAACGGATTAAAACTCGTTTTAAGACGTTAGAAACAAGCAAGACAAGGCTCGTTAGCAAGCCGTTGGGCGTAATAGACCTTTTTGGTCATTACGGTCACGGATTGATAACAGAAACGCAGTATTGTGCAGTTTATAACGGATTAAAAAGGCGGAGTGCGTTAGTAACAACGAATAAACTACTTAGGCTCATGCAGGCGGCGGCAATCATGGGATTTAATAAAATTCCTAAGGGGAATAATACGCCGACGGCAAGGGGAATTCCTAATACGTTGTAGATAAATGCCCAAAATAAGTTTTGCTTGATTATTCGGCGGGCTTTCGAGCCGATTTTAACCGATTTAACGGCGGAAACAAGGTCGTTCGATAAAAGTATAACTCCGCTTGAAGAAACGGCTATATCCGTTCCGTTAGACATCGCCACACCAATATCCGCAACCGCAAGCGCGGGGGAATCGTTGATACCGTCACCGATAAACATTACTTGACCGTAAGATTTGAAATTTTTAACGATTTCCGCTTTTTGCTCAGGCAATACCCCGCCGTAAACTTCATTTGCGCCAACTTCTTCTTTTACGCGATTGCAAACCTTTACGTCATCGCCCGATAAAATTACCGTTTTTATGCCAAGCGCATTGAAACTTTCTATCGCCGATTTTGACGTGGGTTTTATTTTATCATAAACTTCTATAAAGCCTATAACCTTTTGGTTTTTGCCAACGAATAACACGCTTTTGCCATTACTTAAAGACTTTTCCGCTAATTCTTTCAAGCCGTTATCCATTTCGCAAGAAGAAAGGAAGGAAAAATTACCTATAAGGTAAGCGTTGCCGTTTACCACGCCTTTTACACCCTTTCCCGTAACGGAAGAATAATCTTCAACGGGGTAATGAGTAGCGCTTACATATTCTACCACCGCTTTCGCCAAAGGGTGAGAAGATAAACTCTCTATTGAAGAAACTGCTTTTATATCTTCTTCGCCCAAGCCGTAAACTTCGCCTACTTGGGCTTTGCCGAGCGTTACCGTGCCCGTTTTATCCATTATTACTATTTGCGTTTTGCCTATGCGCTCTAATACTTCCGCATTTTTAACTAATACGCCGTGCGTTGCCATTTTGCCCATAGCAACCGTTACGGCAACGGGCGTTGCTAACCCCAACGCACACGGACAGGATATAACGAGTACCGTTATCGCCCTTGAAAACGCAAAGTCGAACGGCTTGCCTACGATAAGCCAAACGACAAGCGACGTTAAAGCAATCAAAGTAACTATAGGAACGAAAATTCCGCTTATCTTATCGGCTAAACGCTGAACTGGGGCTTTGGTGCTTTCCGCAGATAAAACGTATTCGATAATTTTGGAAAATACGGTATCTTCACCGCAAGCGGTTACTTTTGCTAAAAGGTATCCACTTTCAAGTACGGTTGCAGTTTTAACGGTATCTCCAACCTTTTTAAGTACTGGCATACTCTCGCCCGTTAATGCGGACTCGTTAAACTCGCCGTCCCCTGAAACGACAACGCCGTCACACGGGGCGCTTTGGCCTTCTTTTATAACCATTATATCGCCGACCTTAACTAAGGAAGCGTCAACGCTTATTTCCTTGCCATCTACCATAATACTTGCCGTCTTCGGCGCAAGGCTTTTAAGTTTTTCCACCGCGCTTTCAGTCTTTTTCTTGGAACGGTCTTCTAAAACCTTACCAACGCTAACGAGCGTTAATATCATAGCGGATGACTCGAAATACAAATTTTCAAGATAGGATAAAACCAAAGCGTCGTTACCGTTTATTCTGCCTATTATTATCATAACGAGCGCGTAAACGCCGTAGATAAAACTTGCGCCCGAGCCAAGCGATACCAAAGTATCCATATTAGGCGCTTTGTGAATTACCGCGAGCGTTCCCTTTGAAAAGAACAAAAAGTTGATAACTATTACCGCAAGGGTTATAACGAGTTGAAAAGATACGAACGCTACCGCGCCGTTTACCCCTTTGAAAAAGTTAAAGGTGGGTAGGTTTATCATTTTGCCCATTGAAAAATACATCAATACGACAAGAAGTATCACCGATGGAATAAGCCTTGTTTTTAAAGGGCTTTTTTCTTGGGAATTTTCGCCATTTTTGTATTTAACCGCCTTAAAGCCTGCGTTTTTAACTGCTTTTACTATTTTATTGTAATCAAATTCGCCTTCTACAACGAGTAGTTTTTGGGTAAGGTTTACCGTTGCCGTTTCAACGCCTTCAACCTTTTTTACCGCCCTTTCAACCGCGCTTGAACAGGCCGAGCAAGACATACCGAGCACCGTAATTTTAACTTTCATTACCGTTCTCCTTTTTGATAGACTTGCCCCTTCTCTTTTTAACACACTCGGTTAAAAGATATTCGATTTGCCCGTTGATTGAACGAAACTCATCGCTTGCCCAACGCTCAAGTTCAACGAATAACTCTTTGGATAAGCGAAGGGGAATTTGCTTTTTGTCTTTTATTTCCATATCTTAATAAATGCTACCCGAATTTACTACCGGTTGCGCATCGTGATTACCGCAAAGAACTACTAAAAGGTTAGATACCATTTGCGCCTTTCTCTCATCGTCAAGTTTAACCATTTCAGTTTTTTCAAGGCGTTCAAGCGCAAGTTCAACCATACCTACCGCGCCGTCTACTATCATCTTTCTTGCATCGATTATTGCAGACGCTTGTTGGCGTTGAAGCATTACCGCCGCAATTTCAGGCGCGTATGCAAGATAGGTTATTCTCGCCTCAACGATTTCAATACCGGCGTTTTCTACCCTCGATTGAATTTCTTCTCTTATTCTTTCAGCAACAACTTCACTTGAACCGCGAAGACTGCCCTCATCGGCATGACCATCACCGGTAGTATCAACGTTGGGCGCAACGTCATAGGGGTAAATTTTTACGATTTGGCGAACTGCGCTGTCGCATTGAAGTGATAAATATTCCTTGTAGTTATCTACGTTAAATACCGCTTTAGCGGTATCAACCATTTTCCACATAACCGCAATGCCGATTTCAACGGGGTTTCCTAAACAGTCGTTAATCTTTTGGCGACTATTATTTAAAGTCATCACCTTTAAACTGATTTTGTTTTGGCGAGAAAGTTGAACTTCTTTGTTAGTTGAACCTTTCGCTACGGCGTTTATTACCGAAGTTGCGGTATTAACGTCACCACTTTGATTGAGTTTAGTTTGCGCAGCAGGGTTGAAAGATTGACAGAAAGGATTCACAAAGTAAAATCCTTCCCCCTTTAAAGTGCCGTAATACTTACCAAACAGCGTGAGAACTAACGCTTCTTGCGGTTTTAAAACTTTAAGACCGGGGAATAAAAAACAATCTGCTACACAAAGTAACATACTAAATAAAAAGATTACGGGGCTACCGCCACCTTCTAATATAAACGCGCCCCAAATAGTGCCGAGGGTAGAAACTACCATTAAAATTATTGTTAGTAATAAAACTAACATACCTATTTTTTTACCAACGATTTTTTCAGTCATAACATTACTCCTTTTAAATAAAGTTGTTGATATCAAAATGATATCATATGAACGGCGCATTGTCAACTTTTTTATGAAACAAAAAACCACTCGCTAAGAGTGGTTTAATTTATTCGATATCAACGCCTTGAACGTAAGTAATTTTATTGTTTACCGCCTTTACGCTATCAACGAATTTTTCATATTCTTCCTTTTTGATAACGATAACGAAGTAACTTTCGTCATCGAAGATAAATTCAAGTTTTTGCGTATCGGTAACGAGTTTTATCGATTTTACTTCGGAAAGTTTAATAGTGTTTTTTATTATACCCCAGTTTAAAACTACCTTATCTTGATAAACGGTATATTTTGAACTGAGCGCCGCGGTAATTACCACAACGATAAAAGCAAGGGCTAAAATAATTGTGAAAATCAAGGATAAGTGGTTATATAGATTAAGTTCTATACCTTTTTGGATATTAGACGAGTATCTTATAGCGTTTAAGATTATGCAAGCAACGGCAACGAGCGAGCCAACGCCTGCAATTATATAAAACAGTTTTGAAAAGTTGTATTTAAATTTATTCATAAAATTATTATACCACATTTTTAGGATAATTCAAATCATTTGACTAAATTTTTAAAATATTGTATATTTTACGCATGAGTATTTTAGAAATTAGAAATTTAACGCATCGCTACGATGAAAGGTATTTATTCCAAAACGCATCACTTCAAATAAACAACGGCGAGCATTTGGGAATAGTTGGTCTTAACGGCGCGGGCAAAACTACGTTTATCAATATTATTGCCGGCAAACTTTCGCAAGACGACGGTGAAGTTTTACGCCAAAGTTCAGCGCGTTGGGGCTACCTTGACCAGCACGCGGATATAGATAGGTCGCAAACTGTTATGGAATACTTGCGCCACGCCTTTGACTACCTTTTTGAACTCAACCAAAAACTTGAAGATATCTATCTTAAAATGGGCGAAGTTGACGATGCGGACGAACTTGATAGGCTCGTTATCAAGTCTTCAAAGATGCAAGAAACTTTGGATAACGCCGGCTTTTACGACCTTGACAGTAAGATTAAAAAGGTTGCAGGCGGTCTTGGTGTTCACAACTTTGGGTACGATACGCTAATTTCAAGGCTTTCTGGTGGCGAAAGAGCAAAACTAATGCTTTCAAAACTACTGCTTGAAGACGTGGATATTATGCTACTTGACGAACCGACTAACTTTTTAGATATTGAGCATATCGAGTGGCTTAAAAAATTCCTTAACGGATATAAAAAGACGTTTATGGTAATTTCGCACGATACCGCATTTTTAGATAGCGTTTGCAAGTTTATTATAAATATTGAAAACGGCAATATTAAAAAGTATGCGGGCAACTACTCAACGTTTATCGTTCAACGCGATATGAACGCTAAGCAGTACGAAGAAGATTACCTTCGCCAACAAGCCGAAATAAAGAAGATGCAAGACTACATCGATAAAAACAAGGCTCGCGCGGCAACGGCGGGTATGGCTAATTCAAGAAAGAAAATGCTTGATAGAATTGAAGTTATGCAAAAGCCTATGTCCGTTCACGACGCTACGTTTAACTTCCCTTATATCCCCGTTAACAGCAAGGACTTTTTAATCGTAAAAGACTTAGAAGTCGGCTATGATAAAACGCTTATCCCACCCATCAATTTCCACCTTAAAAGCACGGATAAACTTTGGATAAGAGGTACTAACGGCGTTGGTAAAACTACTCTTATTAAAACGCTACTTAGAAAAATTCACGCGCTTGGCGGTAACTTTTTATTTCACTTATCCACCAAGCCTGCCTACTTAGAGCAAGAACTTAACTTTGAAAACTCATCGCTTAACGCTATGATTTACTTTAATGAAAAGTTCCCACGCTTAGGTCAAAAAGACCAACGCGCAGAACTTGCAAAAGTTGGGCTAAAAGGCGATTTGGCAACGACACCGATAAAGGACTTATCGGGTGGAGAGCAAGTGAGAATTAAACTTGCGGTACTCAACAACACCCCGTCTAACGTGCTTATCTTAGACGAACCTACCAACCACTTAGACGTACGCGCTAAAGAAGCGCTTAAAAAAGCCCTTATCGCCTACGAGGGCGCAATAATTCTCGTTAGCCACGAGCACGACTTTGCAGGCGAAATTTGCAATATTATATTTGACGCCAAAACTAAATAACGGCATAAGAAAACCCCGTACAAAGTACGGGGTTCTTTTTTGTTTTAGTTGATTAGAACGCAGTGGGAACGAAGAAGTAAACAAGGAATAATACTGCAATAATAATTGTAACAATGTGAACATCCCAAACCGGTTTTTCTTTACCTTCTTTCTTAGAGCAAGCATAGCTGATAAGATCAAATAAGTAACCGCAAACACAGATAAGAACGTAAGAAAGCATACCTAAGCCGATACCATCGGTGATTGAGTAACCTAAGGGCATAATTGCAACGGTAAGGAAAGCAGGAACGAAATCTTTAACAGAGTCAACTTTAATGTTCTTAACGCCTTTAAGCATCAAGCAACCAACCCAAATAAGCGCTGCGTTTGCTGCTGCACCAGGAATAGATGCGATAATCGGGAAGATGAAGATTGAAAGCAAGAACATGCAAGCAGTTGTTAATGCGGTGATACCAGTCTTACCACCAGCAGAAACGCCTGCGCCTGATTCTACGAAAGTAGTAACGGTAGAAGTACCGAATAATGCGCCTGCGCAAGTAGCAACAGAGTCAGCAACCATAATTTGATTATAGTTCTTAGGAGTGCCTTCTTCAGTCATAAGACCTGCTGCTGAACAGCAACCTACACAAGTACCCATAGTATCGAACATATCAATCATACAGAAGGTAATAATTACCATAATGAGTGACATTACCGAAGCACCGCCAAAGTTGATATCGGTAAACGCAGCGAAGAAAGTACCACCCTTAGCAACGTCAAATGAGAAGAAGCCACTGAAGTTTTCCCAGAACTTCCAAGATTGACCAGACCAAGTAGTTACGTTAATTGCAGGAATTAAACCGAATAAAGTTGCAGCGATAATACCGATAATAACTGCGCCTTTAACATTAAAGTGAGAAAGAATAGCAATTACAACGAAACCTACTAAAAGAACAAGGGGTTGAGCAAGAAGCGCCATATCCCAAGTATTGAAAGCAACAAGGTCAACAGGGGTACCAAGACCACCAACGATAATACCATTACCAGAGTTGTAAAGACCGATAAATGCAATGAACAAACCGATACCTACAGAGATAGCACCGCGAACTGATTCGGGAATCGCTTTGTAGATGATTTCTCTAACAGAAATACCTTTAAGCTTAAGAACACTTAAAACAAGGAACAATACGCCAGAAATCAATACCATAAGCATTGAAGCACCGAACGAAAGCGCTGCACCGATAAGTCCACCACCGAGTAAGCCACCAACCATTGAGTTGAGACCAAGACCAGGTGCTTGTGCCAACGGGAGTTTTGCAAGGAACGCCATTAAAAGTGTACCAACAACTGCACCGAGAGCGGTTGCGATAAATACTGATGAGAATAAATGTTCATTAGTTCCATTTAACATCAATATTGGGTTAAGAACCAAAATGTAAGCCATTGCAAGGAACGTTACGATACCTGCAACGATTTCAGTTCTGATAGTAGTTTTCTTCTCTTCAGCGTTGAAGCCGAGAAGATTTAAAAACTTGTTCATCTGAAAAAACCTCCTAAACGTGCTTAAAAGCACAAATTATATTTACATTTTACCACTTTATTCGACAAGTTTCAATAGTATTTGTGAAATTTTTTTCACATTTTTATAAAATAAAAACACGAGCAAATCGCTCGTGTTTTTGATGCTACTTTTATAAAATTTCAAGGTTCTTTTTAAATACGCGCTTGAAGTCGGCTTGAGCGGAAAGCGCATCTTTAATCTCTAAGGTTGCGTCCGAAGTGAATTCCGTTTTCATAATTACGGAATCGCCTAACACGTCACAATCAATAGTGGTTACGCTAGTTGCCATGCTTCTATCATGGCTAACTGCAATTCTGAGCATTACGCCGAGTTTTCGAATAATTTCAACGTCTTCTTCAGAAATGAACTCTTTGTACTTAACAAGGTCTGCCATAGACAAATCGTCATTTTTATAATTAGATACAACGAGCGCGGCAAGAACTACTTCTCTTTGGGTTATACCGTATAGGCTGGAATTTAAGATAATGTAACTCGTGTGCTTTTGATAATCGTAGTACTTAATTGACGTTCCCGCATTGTGAAGATATGCCGCTACTTTTAATATTTTAAGGCATTGACGGGGGAATTTGTGAAGAACTCTCATCTGCTTGAAAAGTTGAACGGACAAGTTTACAACTTGTTCTGCGTGCTTTTCGTTACAATGATAGTACTTAACGAGAGTTTGCAAACTGTAAGTCAACACGTCGGATATCGGCTTTTCAACCGTCATAGGAACGGCGTAGTTGAACATTATACCTTCTCTTAAACCACAAGCGGAAATGGACATTGATTCAAAACCGAGATTTTTAACGAAAGCGTGCGCTACAGCGAAAGCGGACGGAAGTAAATCA
>JAGCLN010000039.1 GCA_017646945.1 Clostridia bacterium
GTTCTATCTCTAATATTATAGTGGCATACCAAACTACCCAGATTTCTATGCCGACACAAATTTAATATTGTTTAAACCATATCGGGAGGGTTGTAGAGTCCTATAAAGTATAATCTTTTGGGTGGGCTAAATTGCTCTCTGAAAATATGTAGTTTTACATACTATACGCTCAACCAAAAAGAAAAGGACACCAAACACGGTGTCCTTTTTTGTTTGTTTTGGTGTTGTTAAAGTTCACGCCGTTGTTTGGGGCAAATTGTGGTTTTGTATAATAAATATGGATTAAAATTGTGGTTTTGTATAATAAATCGGTTGTTTTATTACTTTTTTTGTGTAAGAAAGTTGTGATATAATAGATTATGAGGAAATATGTAAAATACATATTTAAAGGAGAAAACTATGATAACATCACAAGATATTAAAGCGGCTGCAAAAAGATTGGGTGCGGATCTCGTTGGTATCGGTTCAATAGACCGTTGGAGTACTGCGCCGATTCAAATGGACCCTAAACAAATTATGCCTAACGCAAAATCTATAATTGCTCTCGGCTTTCGCGTTATGAGAGGTTCACTTCGCGGTGTAGAAGAAGGCACGTATTTTTCTAACTATTCTTCAATGGGTTACGGCGGTATCACCTATATTTATATGCCGATGACCGTTATCAATTTGAGCAAAATGATTGAAGATGCAGGTTACGAAGCAGTTCCTATGGGCCACCAAAGCGACTGGAGAGCCATTGATAACGTAGGCTTTATGAGAGAAAACTATTCTCGCCCTGTTGCTCCCGGAAAGGCAGCGCCTGACGTTATGGTTAATTTACGTATTGCGGGATTTTTATGTGGTCTTGGCGAAATCGGCTATTCTAAGATGCTTCTCACTCCTGAATTCGGTCCGCGCCAACGTATAGGCATTATTATTACCGACCTTGAACTTGAACCCGATCCTATCATGGAGCCGGGCACACTTTGCAATCGCTGTATGGCGTGCGTACGCGAATGCCCCGGCGGATGTATTCCTTCTGATAGAACTGTTAAGGAAAACCTTGGCGGATACGAATGCGAGTGGGCAGACGTTGATATGACAAGATGCGACTGGACTTTCCAAGGCGGTGAAGAATGTAAAGAAGGCGAATATGGAAATTACTTTGACCACGTTTGGTCGCCAGGTTGGAAAGGAAAGTTCAAATCTTCAAGCATCAGTCCCTTCCCCAAAGCTCCTAACCCCTTGTACAATAGCGGTAAGGCGGTATGCGGAGCGAAGGGCTGTACTCGTGCTTGTATGATAAGCCTTGAACGACGCGGAGTTTTGAAAAACAAATTTGCAAATCCGTTCCGTACTCAAAAACCTTGGTCGGTAGATTGGTCGCAAGAACCACATAAGGTAGACTATAAAGCGCCATACGAGGGTAAAGATTCCCCAAACAATACTAAGTGTGATACAAAAACAGACTAATATGAAATATAGCGTTGGATTTCAACTATATCAAGGAAACGAAGAGCCGTTTTCTCAAATCGTAAAAACTTATCGGGAGCATATATCCGAGGTGTATTTTGCATGGCAAGATATTGCAACGGGCAGGAGCCCTATTGCAACTCGCCACGGATATACCGATTGGTCTTGGCAAGCGAGAATGGAGGAAGAACTTCGCGCGATAAAGCAAATGGGCATAAAACTCGACTTGCTTTTTAACGGTAATTGCTACGGAGAATATGCAATATCTGAAAAACTTGCGAATACGGTTGTTTCCGTAATTGAATATTTGGAAAGTATAGATTTAGGTGTTGATATCATTACGACCACGTCTTTATCTATTGCTCATACCGTAAAAAAACATTTTCCCAAAATTGAGGTTCGCGCATCGGTGAATATGCGTATCGGAACAATAAAGGGAATGGAATACGTTTCCGACTTGTTTGATTCTTTTCACGTTCAGCGAGACTATAACCGTAACCTCGAGCATTTAAAAACGCTCAAGTCTTGGGCAGACGAGCACGGAAAAAAACTCGTTATGCTTGCAAATAGCGGGTGCTTTATCAACTGTTCGGGGCAAAGTTTTCACGATAATTTAGTGGCGCACGAGCACGAAATATGCGAAGTGAAAAATATGGATGATTTTCTTCCGTATGCTTGCTGGCGTTCACTAAAAAATAAAGAAAACTGGCACATGCTACTTGAAAACACGTGGGTTCGCCCAGAAGATATTCACAATTACGAAGGGCTTTTCGATACGGTTAAACTTGCCACGCGAATGCACTCGTTACCCGGAATGGTGATAGACGCTTACGCTCGCGAGAAGTTTTTTGGAAACGTTCTTGATTTGTTTGAGCCTGGATTTAGCAGGGCGATTTCGCCGTATATCGTTAGCAATCAAGGATTTCCAGATGACTGGTTTACAAAAACGTCTTCCTGTGATAAAATGTGTCATAGATGCGGATATTGTAAATCCGTACTCTCTCAAGCTCTTATCAACACGGAGGTTAAGTAATGTTAGAAGACGTTCGTCGGCTTGCTGATGATTTGCATATTTTTGATATATCGGTCGTAGCCGGCGTTCGCGCCTGTGGTAAAACGATAGATTATAAATATTGCGGAAGAAGAAGCAACGGATTTTTGTTCGTTTTGGATGGGGAAGTTACTATTTTTGAAGATGAACGGAAAACGATTGTGATATCGAATGACGAGTTGGCGTTTTTGCCCAAGTATAAGAAATATCGTTTGGAATATACTGCGCCAAGCACAACTTTCGTTGTGGTAAATTTTGATATGCGCGATAAAAACAATGACGACGTTGTTTTATCTAAAGAAATCGTTTTAGTTGAAAAAGACGACGTAACTCACCGTATTGCAAAAATAATGAATAAATTTGAACTTTGCAGTACTTCAAAAACAACGGAAACCACGCTTCGCAAAAAAGAACTTATGTATCGCTTACTAGCAGCGGTTTACGCGCAAAATTTTTCTTTGGCGACGAGAAGTGAGATTAGCGAGCAAATAGCGGACGGCGTTTACTTGTTAGAGAAAACCTATCTTGAAAACCTACCTATAACGCAATACGCCGCAGCGAGCCACGTTAGTGTAAATACGTTTAGAAACGCATTCCAAAAAGAATTTGGAACGCCCCCACTCAAATACCGCAATCGCTTGCGAATTGAAAGAGCAAAGGAATTAATAAGCGAATGTGGATTCTCGGTATCGGAAGCGGCATACGCTAGCGGATTTGAAAACATAGGATATTTTTGCCGATATTACAGGCAAGTTACGGGCGAAACCCCTGGCGAAACGAAAAGAAAATATCATGCAAAATAAAATAAAAAAGAACAACCGCTCGGTTGTTCTTTTTTGTTTGTTATAAAATAATTTAGCAGTTTTTAATGCACTCGGCTACCGCAGTTCCAAGAAGTTTCACACCGTCATAATTTGGGTGAATCATATCTTCGCTTAAATACTTTTCTTTATTTAGTAAAAAAAGCGAAAATAAATCATTTATAACGATATCTTCATTTTTAAAGGCTTCAACAACTGCTTGGTTGTATTTTATAATATCTTCGTTTTTGTGCGCCGGTGGCATTGGTCCGCAAAGCGAAGCCTTTTCATCGCTTACGGGGGTGGTGGTAGCAAATATAATTTTCGCACCCGTTTTTTTAAGTTCTTTCAAAATGAGTTTCATATATTTAACGTAAGTTTTTACGTCAACAAAGCAGCCGTCTTCGGGGTAAAGAATTGCCGTATCCCAAAGCCCCGCGTTAAAGTGGATAATATCTGGGTTTTCATTAGAGTTTAGCCAAAATCTAAGCGAGTTAAGAACGTATAAAGAAAATTTGCAATTTTCTTCCGGAGCGAAAACTTCGTAATCGCTTCCAAGCTGAGAAATTACTTCGTTTTGATAATGCATTCGTATTGAATCGCCGATAAGAAATACCTTCATAATTTTGCCTCACGCGTTTCCGCTCTTGTCAACGGAAAGAATTTTAACGTATTTTTTTGCTTTATTTGTTTTAAGCTTAGTTGCAACGGTTGAAGCAATTTGATTTTCTACGCAAGGTATAAAATCTTCTTTGCTTGAAGTGAACACTCGGTAATAACAATGATTTTTGTCTTTAACATCGTTCCAACTTATAACGCCGTTTTCAACGGTAACGCCGTCTGCATAAACGCTTTTATTCTTTACTATATAGTCGGTTGTAAAGTAGGTTACGCTTTCGGGTTTTAAAGTGTAGGTCGGCTTGTCTTTACTAATAATTGCCGAGTAGCTTTGCATATCTGCAAACTTGTTATACGGAACGTTATAGGGGTCATACTCGTAAACCCTTATTTCCTTATTAAACAAATTAGTGTCAAGAGAAATTTTGGTTGCCGTTTTATTTCTATTTACGATGCCGATAGATACCGATTTATCCCTATTCATTATTCCGCAAGCCCTTACGTTTTTATCGGCAACTTCAATATCGAGAACTTTTGAATTTCTTTTAAAGAATTTTGTTAAAAGACCTATGCACCAATAATGCGCTCGTGCGCCGTAGTCTTTGTTTTCATCATCCCACTTCAAAAATCCCCACTTGTTGTACTTAGTGTCGGCAGTGGTGCTGAAAAAGCGTTCCGCTTCGCCCCATTTTCTCGCATATTCATCATCGCTGGTGGAGTAGGCGCAACTATATGGGTCTGGGTGGTCAACGTAAGACCAGTATGCAATAGCAAACACGCCGGAATTGATAGCGGAAAACGCCATTTCGGTAAGCATAAGGCCTAAGTAGGCTTCTTCGTGCTTGTTAGCAAAATAACGGCAAGTATCAACTACCGCGCTTTTGTTAAAGGTTATTTGACCTGCGTTTTTTTGAACCCCCACTTCGCCAAGGATAAACCTTTTGCCAAAGCAAGCGATTGACTTGTCTACCACTTCTTTACACTTTTGATAGAAGAAATCGTAAAAGTCTAAACTGTATATATCGTGAGTTTGTTCATAGATATGCAGGCAAAAATCTTCTGAAATAGCAGACATATTATTCATCGCCCATTCCACCGTTGACCACGCCCCGTATCCGCTTGCGTCGGTTGCTAAAAGGCCGATGGGAAGATTGCGTTTTTGGAAGGCTGAAAACAGGCTTTCGTGATATTTTTTAAACAATGGCAGGTTGTTAAGAAGAACGCCCCACATAACTTGCGACATTTCGTTAGAAAAGCAGTAATAACGAATATGTTTTACGTTTTTTTCATTGTAAAGGTAATCAAGTCGCTTTGCAACGGCTTCGCCATACTCTTTGATTTCTTCGTCTGAAAAATGAAGTTTGCCCATTCCTGGGGTTAAGTAAATCGGCGTATCGGTCCATTTTTGCATATTTTCATAATAAAGAGCAAACTCGTCCATCGCTTCTTTCGTCCAGTCGGAAAAGCCTGCAAAGGTACGCATAAAACCGGGGGATACTTCTCGGTAGCACTTGCAGATATATTGATTAAAATGCTCGCCGTCTATAACGTGAAACATCGTTGCATCGTTGTTATGAAATCCTGCGCCACCAAAAGTGTGCGCAAACTCGTGCTTTGTGATTTTAACAGACTGCATTAACTTAAACCCCTTATCTTTTTAGTATAATTAAACTAATTATAGCAAAGACAAAAATCAAAGTCAACACGGCTTTTTTATTTGTTTGGTAATAGTGTATTGCAATATTATTTGTTAAGGCGTATAATGAAATCATAACTACAACTAAAATTCGTTAAAACGGTGAAAAATGATAACGAAAGGTGAAATTTTTAATCAACTAAAAAGTATGGGTGCGCCACAAGATAAAGTAGTTATCGTTCACTCATCGCTAAAAGCGGTTGGCGAAGTGGAAGGTAGGGCGCAAGGGTTGCTTGACGTTTTTATCGAGTATTTTACTAAAAACGGTGGAGTACTTTGCATCCCCGCTCACACTTGGCACAATTTTAAAAAGGATATAACCTTAGATAAAAATAGCGACGATACTTGCGTTGGAACTCTTTCTAAAATTGCAATTTTAGATAAAAGGGGAAGAAGAACTTCTAACCCCACGCACTCGCTAATGCTTTTTGGAAATAAAGAAAAAATTGCCAAGATGATAGATGCGGATGAAAAGGTTAATAAACCCACAGATAAAAACGGGGCGTATTCTAAGATAGAATACGTACTTCTACTTGGCGTTGGGCAAGAAAAGAACACTTATCTTCACGCCGTAGAAGAAATTATCGGCGTTTCTAACAGGCTTTCAAGCGAGCCTAAAATAATGAAAATTAAAGATTATAACGGCAAAATTATAGATAGACCTTTTTACTATATTGAAGAAGGTGACTTGGGTGACGTTTCAACTAGATTTCCCAAATACGAGCCTGCGTTTAGGCACTATAACGGCATAGTAGACGGGTTTATAGGCAACGCCAAAACTCAACTTTGCAACGCTAAAATTCTTGCAAGCGTAATGAGTTTAATTAGAAAAAATAGCGGAGGAATTGAACTTCTTAGCGATAACGTTCCGCTTGAAGAAAAATGGTATAAAGGAGAAGATTATGGGCGTACCTAAGCCTTGGGAAGGTTATTTTGAACCTATTAAAATTTTTGGCAACTTGTATTTCGTTGGAACTAAAGACGTTTCTACTCATATTTTAGATACTGGCGACGGATACGTTATGTTTGATAGTGGATATCAACACACCTTGCATCAAGTAATTCACAATATGCACTTATTAGGGTTAAGCCCTAATAACTTAAAATATATTATCCACACTCACGGGCATATCGACCATTTTGGCGCAACGAAATCACTCGTTGCTTTAACCGGGGCAAAAACGGTTATCGGTAGGGCGGATAGAGATTACGCCAACGGCAAAAGAGATTTATCCTATGCAAAAGAATTGCAAATGGACTATACTGAAACTTTCGAGCCTGACGTTTTGCTTGACGACGGTGACGTTTTTGAGTTTGGAAACTGCAAAATTTACGCTGTTGCAACGCCTGGGCATACCGAAGGCGCAACCTCTTATTTTTTCGACGTTACCGACGGTAGCGAAGTTTTAAGGGCGGGGCTTCACGGCGGGGCAGGTTTAAACACTTTAACCAAAGATTTTTTAAACGAGCATAATCTTCCCTTTTCGCTAAGAGACGATTATATCAATTCTATGCTCAAACTAAACGAGCAAAAGATAGATATATTTCTCGGCAATCACATGAAGCAAAGCAAAACGATTGAAAAGGCCGAAAAACTTAAAGCAGGGGATAAATACGCCTTCGTTGATAAAGAAGGATTTATCGCGTTTAATTTAGACTGCATAAAGAGATTGAAAGAATTAATCGAGAGTGAAAAATAATATAAAAAAAAGAACACAGTATAGAGTGTTCTTTTTTAATTGTTGTTTTTTATCTAAAAAAGTGCTACAATATAAAAATAATGAACGAAAAGCATTTCAAGGAGATGCGGTAATGAAAAAGAAAGATATAGCCTTTCAAATTTTCAATAAAAAAACGCTATCTGTAGTAGGCGTTATACTAATAATTTTATCGGCGGTAATACTTTTATGGCAGGGCAATAAAAATAGCAAGCAAGCGGTTTCGGTAAGTCCGGCGCAAGTGTTTTTTGCAGGCGAATATAAGATAGGTAACGGTGAGTGGAAAGAAATCGTTAGTGGAGAGCATATCCCGTCTACTAAGGGTGACGTTACTTTGCGCGGTAAATTCCACATGCTCACGCCCGACGGGGAGTATATAGGCGAATATTCGGGAAGCACGCCCATCGCTTTTTATACCGAACACATAAGTTTAACGATTTATAGCGAGAGCGGTTACGCCTACGTTATCGACCACGAAAATCCGCAAATAGGCGAATCTGCTTGCGGTGTGGACTGGACGGCAATTTCCTTTGCAAAAAGGGAATCACCTATCGTAATGCTCGTTCACAACCCCCACGATTTCGGCAACGAAAACGCCATTGATAAAATGCTTTCAAACATTGCTTTTTGGGGAAACATTGAGTTTGAAAAGAGCGTGTTAGATATAGGCGAAACGCAAAGAAACGTTGGGCTTGTGTTTATGATAGCGTCGATAATGTTTTTAGGCACGGCGTTATTTGCATCGCTTATCCACCTTAAAAATAGCAAGATAATTTGGCTACTTGGCCTTGTTATTTTCTTTGCAGGCGCAAACTTTATCTACAAATCCGAAGGCATATCTTTTTGGAGTGAATCGGTAGTTTCAAACACGATTATTTTGGGTGTTTCAATGATGTTTTACGCGCTATTTTTAACCGCGCTTATTACTAAATTACTCAAACGCACGAAAAAAATAGGCGTTATAACGAGCGTTAGCTTGGGCGCTGTAAACGTTGCAACGATAGTTTTGGCTATGGTAACGAAAGTGTATTTTTACGATACTTGGTTGTACTGGTCGATTATCCAAACGGTAGCGAACGTTACGCTTATCGCCTGCCTTATAAGAGAGATAATTTATAGTAAAGGTAGGGATAAAATTTTCTTCGCCGTTGCTCTTTTACCGCTCGTTGCGTTTATTATAGATTTTGTTGCAACTTGGTTTGGAATTTGGGAAAACGGGCTTATAAGTCGATTTGCGTTTGTAATCTTATTCATAATTTCAATGGTGGTGTTGCTTAGAATTATCCCAAGCAGTATCAACGCTTTTGCAAAAGCGAAGGAATTAGAAACAGAAAAACTCATATTAAACACACAACTTGCCGAGAGCCGAGTTTCAACGATGATGAGCCAAATTCGCCCGCACTTTATCTATAACACTCTCGGTAGCATTGAGCAACTTTGCGAGTTAGACCCTAAAAAAGCAGGTGAACTCGTTCACAACTTCGCTAAGTATTTAAGGGGCAACTTTGGCGAACTTGATAATCCTAAGCCGATACTAATGTCGCAAGAGATGGAACACGTTCATTATTATCTCAACATTGAAAACGTGCGTTTTCCCGATATGACTTTTTCGTTTGAAATGAACTCTAACGATTTCAAAATTCCCGCCCTCACTATTCAACCTATAGTAGAAAACGCGGTTAAGCACGGGCTTATGAAACTTTCAAAAGGCGGAAAGATAAAGGTAGTATCGTACGAAACGGAAGATAGTTACTGCGTGTTAGTAGAAGACGACGGCGCAGGCTTTGATACGAGCGTGTTGCTCGACGAGAGAAAGCACGTTGGTATAAGAAATATTCGTGGCAGACTTAAAGAAATGGTAAACGGCACGCTTGAAATCGAAAGTACGATGGGCGTTGGTACGAAAGTTATAATTACTATTCCTAAGGGGGAAGAAAAATGATTGCAATAGCGGTTGACGATGAAGCGTTGATGCTACGCGCGTTAGTCGGTGCGATTAGCGTTTCGCCTGACGTTTCGCAAGTGGTTAAATTTTCAGATTGCGAAAAAGCGTTGAGTTACGTAAAAGAAAACGCGGTAGACGTAGCCTTTTTAGATATCAATATGCGCGGTATGGGTGGGCTTGCCCTTGCGGAAAAAATAGTGGAGTTAAGGCCCGACTGCAAGGTGGTGTTTTGCACGGGCTATGAAGAATATGCAATTCCCGCCTTTAAACTTCACGCATCGGGGTATTTAATGAAGCCGATATCCGCCAAAGACGTTCAAGGCGAAATTGATAATATCAAGGGCGTTAAGCATAAAGAAAAACTTTTAGAAATTAAGTGTTTTGGCAATTTTGAAGTTTATAAAAAGGGCGAGCGAGTGGTGTTTAAGCGTTCAAAATCAAAAGAACTTCTTGCCTTTTTAGTAGATAGAAAAGGGGCGGGGATGACCGCAAAGCAGATTTGCGCCGTGCTTTTCCCCGACGATAGTGACGATGCTAAGAACGTTGCCTATCTTCGCCAACTCGTATTAGACGTAAAAAACACCTTAAAAACAGTTGGGGCGGAAGAGATTTTACGCCACGAAACCCCCTGTTACCGCATAGACACCTCTTTGATAAAATGCGATTATTTAACTTACTTAGAAAGCGGAAAGCCGGAGTTTTTAGGCGAATACATGGCTCAGTACAGTTGGGCGGACGAAACCTGCGCTATGCTCGAATTTAAAAAAATATAATATGAAAGAACGGTTCTACCGTTCTTTTTTTATTTGTAACGCTTTTGTAACGCGCGTTTAGTTATTATAAATATATCTATTACTATAAATAGTAAATAAATAGTAAAAATGGCGTTTAAGTTACAAAAAGAGTGTTACTAACTTAACTTTGGCGAACATAAATAACAGGAGCGCAAAATGAGAAAATTAAAAATTCTTGCAACGGTTTTATTATTGACGATACTAACTTCGCTTTTGAGCGGTTGCGTGGCAAGGTTGCCGATACCTGAAATTAAGGAAGGTCGGTTTAACGTTTTGGTAACTTATGAAATAAACGGCGAAGTAGATTCTTTTTCGGGAGTATACGTTTGCAGGTACGACGGGATTGACGTAACCTTTGTGGGCGCAAGTATCGTATGGGAAGAATATCTTGAAAACGAAGAAGAAATAGATATTCCTATCCAAACTAATAAAGACGGGGTGGTTTATATTAACTTAGGTTTATCCGCAAGGTATTTTATGAGCGAACCCGATGCCGATTATTACAATGAGCCTTCGCCTAATTTATATATGATTTTTAACGATAGCGCTTCGTACGATATGGAAATAACGAGTGAAGAAGATTTGATTGCAAGTTACGGCGTTAAAATTATCAGTTACGATTATGCCAGCCCTATTGAAAACACTTATAAAAACAAATTAAAGTTCGGCCGTTTTACGCCTACAATAAATTAAAAAAGGAGAACAAAAATGATTAAAAACAGAACCGCACAACTTATATTTGAAACAGTTTACTGCACGCTTGGTCTAATAGGCACTATTGCCTGCCTTGGTATCTTTGACGAAATCGATAAGATTCGTTGGGACTTTTACGTGTACTTTACCAACATCAGTAACTTCCTTTGCATAGGAGTAATGGTTACCGCGTTAGTACAAACAATCAAGAAGAAAGAAGATAGTTTCGTTACGGCAACTCCGCTTTTAAAGTTTATTGGTTTGCTTGGAATACTTCTTACTTTTTTGGTTTTCAACATTATGCTTGCAGGCGAAGAGGGGCGTGACCCGCAACTTAACTGGAGAGTAGGTAGTTTAACGTTCCACGTAGTTTTACCGCTTATGTTTATAGCGCACGGCGTGTTGTTTTACGAACGCAAAATGTGTAAATGGTATTATCCTATCGCGTCTATCGGTTTTCCATTAGTTTACGCAATATTCCTTTTCATTCACGCGTTGATTTTAAATTTTGACTCGTCGATTACTAACGCTGTTGGCAAAGGAACTCTTATTTATCCTTACTTCTTCGTAAACCTTGATACGCAAGGAATAACCGGCGTTTTAATGTGGATAGGCATTTTATCCGTTGTGTTCGTTGCGGTGGGATATTTATTCTTCGGCCTTGACCAAATTTCAAAAAAGAATAAAAACAAAGAACTTGATGTAAGTTTAGAAAACAAGTAATCGCTCGTTTTAGTGATTTTACGGTAGAGAGAAAATTAGCAAGGAAGATTTACTATGGATGAACTTGTAAGAAAAAACAGAATTCAATGTATTTGCGCTTTGGTCGCTTGCTCGGTTGTTGTAGTTTGCGTTTGCATTGGCGTAACCATGAATTTAACTACTTTGCACGATGAAAACTTTGATAATATGGGCATTCGCACCTTTTGTATGTTCACGGTAAACTCGAATATATTATCAGCCGTTGCGGCGTTTATAGTAATACCTTACGCGATAGACGGATTACGCAAAAAAGAATACGTTTTGCCCAACTGGGTTGTAGTGTTTATGTTGGCTTGTACTACTGCCGTTGCGCTAACCTTTTTAATTTCGCTTTTCGTGTTAGCGCCGTTTAAAGGTTTCGTTTTAATCTTTACAGGGTCAAGGTTTTTCCTTCACGGTGTATGCCCGATTTTAAGCATACTTGCTTTTTGCGTATTTATAACTTCGCATAAAATAACGGTTAAGCAAACGTTTTTCTCATTGATTCCCGTTACGATCTATGCAATCGTATACTTTGTTATGGTAGTCGTTGTAACTTCTGAGCGTGGCGGTTGGGAAGACTTTTACGGGTTTGCAACCAAAATCCCCATTTGGATTTCGGCAACCGTGCTTTTACCGTTGACTTTTGGTATTGCAACTCTTATTAGGTTTTGGCACAACAAGTCTTTCGTCAATAGAAGAAAGAACGAAGCGCAAATTTTCTTAGATTATTTCGATAATAAAAACGCGAGTGAAATTATATTTGAAATAGGCAAGGCAAGGGCTACTATTCAATGCTATGGCGAAGTAGTCGTTCCAACTCTTGTAGTTAGAAAGATAATGTATTTTACGGACAGTGACTTGCAAATTGAAGAAGCGTGCAAACTCTATTTAGACGGATATTTTTCAGCCGTAAAAGTTAAAAAATAAGATTTATAAAAGGAGATAAGTTATGAAAAAAGATTTAATTTTCGCGCCTATACTTTTTGTTTTATCAACGGCGCTAGCCTTGCTTGAAACAACGGGTATGACCGCTCATATCGTAATTTCGGTAGTTGGCGCAATCGTTTTAGTCGTTTACACCGTTCTTACTAAAAAAGAATGGAAAATCCCCGCGCTTGAAATTGGCATGAGAATTTCTTACGGTCTTGCTTTAATATCAGGTATCGTGTTGAAAATAAAATATATTGCAATAATTGGCGTTTTCCACAAGATTTTTGCAATTTTATTCGCAGTTGCGCTTTTAGTAATATTCATTCACAAATTAATCGTTAATAAGAAAAAATAAAATGGATAAGTTAGTTAGACAAATTGAAATACCGCTCGCTAAAAAAATAATAGAGAAAGCGGGGTTATATATCGTTCAAAAAAAGGATTTAGAAAGGCTTGCGGAAGTGTCGGCGGACGCTTACGAAGATTACCCCTTACACAACTGGTTCTCAAAGGGTAAGTACGATAAAAAAGCATCTAAACTTCTTATGCTAATATCGTTAAAAACGATGACGGAAGATGCGATTATTTACGCCGATAGCGAAGATTTAAACGGTTTTGCCGTTTGGCTTCCGTTCGGCTTTACTGGAAACAAAGCCTTGCCGTTTTTATTTAGCGGTGGGTTTAAACTCATTCTTCATTCCGGACCGGGAATAATAAGTAGGCTTTCAACCTACGAAAAGTACTCTATGAACTTAAAGAAAGAGTTTACCGATAATTACGACTGGTATTTATTTAATATTTCCGTTAAAAAGTCCGAGCAGGGCAAGGGCATAGCAAGTAAATTATTACGCCCTATGCTTAAATTTTGCGATGACGAAAAAATGGTAGCGTATCTTGAAACTCACAAGGGAAGCAACGTGGGATTTTATAATCACTACGGGTTTGAACTCAAAAAAGAAGAGTGCATAACAAAAACAACCGTAACTCATTACTCAATGGTAAGAGTTCCGTTTGATAATAACAAATAATTTTTTTAAAGGAGAAATTTAAAATGAAAAAGGAAAAGAAACAATTAATCAAGAATTTCAAAGTAGTAATTGAAGATTTATTAGACAATTATGAAATGTACACCGCTGAAGAAAAAGAGCAAATTAGAGAAGTTTTCAAAAAAGTTGCAGACTTAAATACCGTTTTAGACAAATACGATATTGAAAAGAAATCTTTCTGGCAAGACTTCTTTGATGCTTACGGCGAATATTTCAACCAAACACTTTTCTATTAATAAATTATAAGCATACGCTAAAAGCATATAAATGTTGGTAGTCGCGCTGAAAAACAGCGCGACTACAAAAGCATATACTTTTGACAGGGCTATATTTTAGCGCGGTAGCGTTAGAAGATAGCGTCCTTTTTTAAACCACGGGTAATTTTGCGTAGAGATAACGGCAAAACCCTTGTGGAAAGAAAGGTTTTTAAAGGAGAAAACACTATGCCAAAAAAACAAAGGAAATTTGCCGACGACGGTTGGGCGGTTTGGATTGATGGTGACGACGTTAGCACCGTTTATCTTAACGACTGGCTCAATCCCAAGGGCATAAGTTATATTGACGTTGCCGTGCGCATTCGCGGAGTAAAAGCGAGCAAGGTTTTAAACGTGTACGTTCCGTTTTTAGTTTCTCGTGAAGAAATTGAAGACGTTTCTTTACTTTTTAACAATAAAAGCATAGTTCAAGCAACGTTTAGCGCGGCTTGTATTATCGAATATATGAAGAACGAACACACTTCTGAAATAGCGTATAACGGCAAAACGGTGGATATAGCGCATATTAGCACTTTCGATTACGAAGTGTCGGCGCTTTCCGAAGGAACGCATATTAAAATAGATTTAGAAAAATTGCACCCCTATTTAGATAACGATGAAACGTATTTCATTTGGAGAATGCCTCACAAGTCTTTAAATGAAATCTTTTCGCCACGCGCTAATATGGGTAGCATAATGGAAAGGGTTAGAGATTTAATTACCACCCCCGTAATTGCGGAAAAATACGGGTATTCCGTTCGTATCAACGAAGCAAGGCTTTTGCCTGATGAAATTACTAAACTCGGCGCTTTCCATCGCCAAAAATTAAAAAAGGCGGTAGTTACCCTTTCCGTAGACGAATCGTACGAACTCAATGATGGCGGTTGCTATCGTATACGCAGGCTTGAAGAAAATTTATACAGAGAATTTCTTCCCAAAGACTACAAGTGTGAAGACGTTATTTCTTATCAATGGAATCAAAATAGAGATTATAACCTTAAAGGGCATTTTAACTTTTACTACAACGTTGCGAAAAACTCGATAAGTAAAGGTAGTATGTTCTTGTATTTAGTTCTTCTTACCGTGATAGGCGTTGCCGGTAACCTTCTTGCAAGCCTTGTGGAAATACTAATGGGCATATAGGAGATATAAATGGAATATTTAAAGTTTATTTCGGCGGCGGTTTTAAACGTTTTATTAGTAGTAGGCGTTTATCTTTTAGATAAGAAAACCCGCTTTGGAAAACTAAAAAGAATATATAAAGAATTGATTATCGGCGCGGTCTTTGGTGGCTCGGCGATATACGCTTCTTGTTTCGGCGTTAAACTTTGGGGCGCAACGATGAACGTTAGAGACGCATCGCCCATTTCCGCCGGCTTGATATTCGGGCCGACGGCAGGTATCGTTTCAGGCTTAATCGGTGGCGGATTCCGTGCCCTTACCGTACTTTGGAATCCCGATAGCGCGTTCACCGCGCTTGCTTGTTCGCTTTCAACCTTCTTAGCAGGTTTTATTTCGGCGATGCTTCGCAAGTTTATGTTCGACGATAAAAAGACCGGCTGGGCGCCTGCCGTTGGTATTGCGCTCGTGTTAGAAGTCTTCCATATGCTAATGATTTTCCTTACTAATATGGGCGAAGCGTACAATGCGTTCTTATTCGTAAAACAATGCACCCTTCCCATGATTATTGCAAACTCACTTTCGGTAGGGTTATCGATGTTTATCATAACCTTAGTAAGTAAGGACAAAATAATTCGTAACGGAAAGGACAAGGGGATTGCTCAAACCTTTCAAAGATGGTTACTTCTTTGTATCGTGCTTGCTTATTGCGTAACGAGTTTGTTTACTTACAATTTGCAAACGGGCGTTGCCGAAAAGCAAGTGGAAGCAACTTTCACAACCACAATGAACGACGTTATAACCGATATTAAAAGCAAGTCGGAAACCAGCATGCTAAATATTGCCAAAAAGGTTAAGAAAGAGTATGAAGATGATAATAGCATTGATTTATCGCTTCTTCTTCAAGGTGAAGATGAAACTGGTGAGAACTACGAAATTTGCGAAATAAATATCGTTGATTCAACCGGAAAAATCATTATCAGTACGGATAAGGAAAACGAAGGCTTTGACTTTACCGATGAAAATTTAGAAAACGAACAACCCAAGCAATTTTTAGCTCTTTTAAACGGCGAAGAATCGTTAGTTCAAGAGTTTACCGTAAACGCTAAGGGCGAGCCGAGAAAATACGCGGGTTTACCGCTTAGCAACAATCAAGGCTTTTTACAAGTAGCCTATAACAAAGAGCAGTTTAAAAAAGAAATAGACGGATTCATTGTTGACGTTACTAAGAATCGCCACGTTGGCGCAACGGGATTTATCGCCATCTGCGATGAGAACTTGAAAATCGTTTCGGAAACTCGCGTTGACGGTGAGCATATTTCGGTATTAGGTATCAATCCTACTCAAAAAATGCAAAAGGGCGATTTGGAAGCCAAGATTTTTGAGACGGAAATAATCAACCCGTATAACAACGAAAGCCAAGGCAAGTACATATTCGTTTACACCGTTAAAGAAGGCTACCTAATAATAGCGGCTATGCCACTAGAAGAGGTAAACATTATGCGTGACGCGTCAATGCTTTTAAGCGCCTTTATGCAGGTGTTGATTTTCGCGGTATTGTTCTTGATTTTATATTTCTTGATAAAGAAAATCATAATAAATAACTTGTACGTAATCAACTCGAAGTTGGCGCAAATTTCAAGCGGTAACTTGAACGTTACGGTAGACGTTAGAAGCAACGTTGAATTCTCGTCTTTATCCGACGATATCAACTCTACCGTAAGCACTTTGAAAAGATATATCGCCGAGGCGGCGGCTCGTATTGATAAGGAACTTGAATATGCTAAGCAAATTCAACTTTCCGCGCTTCCTACCAACTTCCCCAAAGGCGAAGATTATTCTATCTACGCGCAAATGATTGCCGCGAAAGAAGTAGGCGGTGACTTTTACGATTTTTACAAGCTTAACGATAATACGGTTGCGTTTTTAGTAGCAGACGTTTCCGGTAAGGGAATTCCCGCCGCTATGTTTATGATGACGGCTAAAACGATTATCAAAGACTTAGCCGAAAGCGGTATGGCGGTGAACGATATCTTTACTAAGGCTAACAAAAAACTTTGCGAGAACAACGAATCGGGTATGTTCGTTACCGCTTGGATGGGAATACTTGATATTCCTAGCGGAAAATTGCAGTTTGCAAACGCAGGCCATAACCCGCCGTTACTTAAAAAGGCAAACGGAAAATTCGAGTATTTGAAAACTCGTGCAGGCTTCGTTCTTGCAGGTATGGAAGGTATCCGCTACCGCGCCGGCGAACTTACGCTTGAAGAAGGGGATAGGTTGTTCTTGTATACCGACGGTGTTCCCGAAGCAACCAACGTAAACAACGAGCTTTACGGCGAAGATAGGCTTTTAGAGTTTATGAATAAAAACTCAACCGCCACCGCAACCGAACTTTTACCCAAACTTAAAAAGAATATCGATTTATTCGTTGGCGAAGCGCCACAGTTTGACGATATTACGATGTTAAATTTCGACTATAACTATAAAAAAGGAGATGAGCAAGCGATGAACAGAATATTCCCCGCTAACACCGATGCGTTGACAGACGTGCTTTCGTTTGTAGAACAAACGCTTGAAAGCGCTAATTGTTCAATGAAGATTCAAACGGCGATTTGCGTTGCGATTGAAGAAGTTTTCGTTAACGTTGCTCATTACGCTTACGGTGGCGAGAGTGGAGACGTTGAACTTAAAATTTTGTTCAACGAGAAAACACGCACCGTAACTTTCCAAATGATAGACAGCGGAATTCCTTTCGACCCGCTTAAAAAACCCGACCCCGACGTAACCTTATCTGCAAACGAACGCGAAATCGGGGGTTTAGGAATTTTCATCACCAAGAAGACGATGGATGAAATTTCTTACGCTTACGAGGACGGCAAAAACGTTTTAACTATGGTTAAAAAAATTTAAAGGAGACCAAACGAAATGATGATAGAAATTAAGAAAAACACGGAAGACACCACTATTGAAATAGTAGGCAGGCTTGATACTACAACGGCGCCATCGTTAGATAAAACTATCAACGAAGACCTTGGCGATACCGTTAATCTTATCCTTGATTTAAAGGGTCTTGAATACGTTTCGAGCGCGGGGCTTCGCGTTATATTATCCGCGCAAAAGAAAATGCAACAAAAGGGAAGTATGAAGGTAATCAACGTATGCGAATCCGTTATGGACGTTTTTGAGATTACCGGCTTTGCCGATATTTTGGAGATTGAGTAATGGAACTACTTAGTAGAGCAGTTGCTTTCGCCGTGCAAGCGCACGATGAAATGCGCCGTAAAAGTAAAGATATTCCGTACATATTGCACCCGTTAGAAGCGGCGGTAATCGTTGGCACGATGACGAGCGACCAAAACTTAATTTCCGCAGCCGTACTTCACGACGTTGTTGAAGATGCTGGCATAACCCTTAACGAGATTGAAGAACTTTTCGGCAGTAGGGTTAGGCAGCTCGTTGCGTCTGAAACGGAAGATAAGAGAGAAAGTTTACCCCCTGCGGAAACTTGGCGTATCCGCAAAGAAGAGTCTTTGCAAATCTTAAAAGAAACTAACGATATAGGCGTGTTAATGGTGTGGCTTGGAGATAAACTTGCAAACATGCGCGCGATATATCGCGACCATAAAGTAGAAGGCGACTCGATGTGGCAAAGGTTCAATCAAAAAGACAAGAACGAGCAGGCGTGGTATTACCGTTCGATAGTTGATTTAACCGAGCGTTTATCACACACTTCGGCGTGGATTGAATATAAAACGTTAGTAGAAATAGTGTTTAAGTAAGGAGTTTTAAAATGGATATTTCATATCGCGTAGACAAAGATATTTTATATATTGCAATAGAAGGAAGAATTGACGCGGCAAACGCGCCCTTAGCGGAAGAAAAGATTTTCGCTATTAAAAATTCAAACGAAGATAAGCACGCCGTTATAGATGCCGATAAACTCGAATATTTATCATCTGCGGGCTTACGCGTGATTTTAAAACTTAGAAAGGTTGCGCCTAAACTTGCAATCATAAACGTTTCGCCCGAAGTTTATTCTATTTTTGAAATGACCGGCTTTACCGAAATGGTAACGGTAGAAAAGGCGTATAAAAAAATGAGCGTTGACGGTTGCGAATTTATTGCAAAGGGAGCAAACGGCGCGGTTTATCGTTACGATAGCGAAACCATTTTAAAAATTTACTTTGCAAAGGACGCGTTGCCCGAAATTAAGCAAGAACGCGAAAACGCAAAGCGCGCCTTCGTTCTCGGCATAAACACCGCTATTCCTTACGGAATAGTTCGCGTGGGTGACGGATACGGCACGGTTACCGAACTTTTAAACGCAACGAGCGTTACTAAACTTATTTGCAAAGACCCGAGCGATATGACTAAGGCTTGCAAATACTATATCGATATGCTCAAAAGCATTCACGAAATCAGCGTTGAAGACGGCTTAGTTCCCGATATGAAAGAAACGGCGCTTGGTTGGGCGGATTTCGTATCGGCGCATATCCCTTGCGAACAAGCGAAAAAACTTCGCGCGTTGATTGAAAGCGTGCCAAAGAGCAACCGTTTAATGCACGGCGACTATCACACTAACAACGTTATGGTTCAAAACGAAGAACCGCTTCTTATCGATATGGATACCTTGTGTATGGGTCACCCCGTATTTGAACTCGGCTCGATGTTCAACGCGTTCATAGGCTACTCTGAGATAGATAAGCAAACTTCTATAAGCTTCTTTGGTTACGATTTTGATACGGCGAAGAAGTTTTGGGAAATGTCGCTCAAAGCATACCTTGGTAGCGATGACGAAGGGTTGTGCAAAGCGGTTGAAGAAAAGGCTATGGTTATCGGTTATACGAGAATGTTGCGTAGAGCAATTCGCCGTCCTGAAGAAAAAGATAGCCCTGCAAAAATCGCGCGTTGCAAAGAAATGCTTGAATATTTGTTAAATAAAGTAGACGCTTTAACTTTTTGATAACTAAGGAGAAATTATGAACTTAAAATGTAGGCTCATTTTAGAAGATTACCGAAAGCAAAAGGAATATTTTGCAAAGCTTGGTGACGTTGCTCATCAAATTCTCGTAGATATTGCTAACGATTTGGGTTTGAGCGTATTAGCCGTTGAGCACCGCGTTAAAACTGAAAAAAGTTTAGCGGGCAAGCTTGAAAGAAAGGGTGATTTATACTCAACGATAGAAGACGTTACCGATATTCTCGGTTGCCGTATCGTATGCTTTTTAGCAGACGAAATTGATAAAATCGGCAAGAAGATAGAAGAGCGTTTCGTAGTAGACTTAGAAAACTCGTCGGATAAGCGCGCGCTTATCAAGGCGGATAGTTTTGGCTACTTATCCCTTCACTATATTTGTTCCTTGCCGTTTGGCAAAGAGTGGCCGGATGAAATTTGCGGTAAGAAGTTTGAAATTCAAATCAAAACGGTATTGCAACACGCTTGGTCGGTAATCCATCACGATATAGGTTACAAAAGCGACTTTGGTGTTCCAAGAGATATAAGCAGGCAGTTCGCTCGCCTTGCCGGTCTATTAGAACTTGCAGACGACGAGTTCGTTCGCGCGCGTGACAATATGGTCGGCTATACCGAAGATATTAGAAAACGCATTATCACCGATGACGCTGATGACGTTCAAATCAATATGATTTCGCTTAGCGAATACGTTTTACATAACAAAAACATGCAACGTTTAATCAAAGAAATCGCAAATATTTGCGGTGCGGAAATTAGCGTTATCGACCCCGAAAGTTATATTCCGCAACTTGCATACTTAAAAATTAAAAAACTCGGCGATATTGAAATTATGATAAACGAAAACTACGACCTTGCCTTAAAACTAGCCAATAAGGCGTTATCTGTGGCAGGGCTTGATATAGTTTCGTCAAGCGTAGCGCTTAGATTTTTATGCCGAGCAGAACTTTTAAACAAAAATTACGACTACGATAAGGTGGTTGAATTTTTAAAAATTTCTTTGGGTTCTAAGGAAAAGGCTGAACGCCAAGCAACGCTTTTGTTAAGGCAAAAGGGGGAGTGCTAATGGAGGGGAGCGAAAGAGTTCAACGGGCGTTAGAATTCGCAACTGAAAAACACAAAGGTCAAATGCGAATAGGCGGTGGCGAGTATATTACGCACCCGATAGCCGTTTGTGAAATTGTTAAAAATCAAGGCTACGGTGAAGACTACCAAATTACCGCACTCTTTCACGACTTGCTTGAAGATACTTCCGCAACCGAATTAGAGATTTTAAAGTTCGGCAACGAAGAAATTCTCACCGCGGTAAAACTGTTAACCAAGCAAAAAGGTTACGTAATGGAAAAGTATATCGCGGATATTAAAACTAACGATATCGCGCTCAAAGTAAAAACTGCCGATAGGTTGCACAACTTACGATGCGCGCTCGTAACGGACGTAGAGTTTAAAAGAAAATACGTTTTAGAAACGGTTGACTGGTACTTAGATTTTTCACCGGAAATTAAAACGGCGGTAAAAACCCTTGCGGAAAGCATAGATACGCCTATGGCGGAATTATCCTTTCTCTATACACCTATTGATTCTTGGAAAATATAAAAAACATATTATTAAAGGAGAATATACTTATGACTATTGAAAAATTATTAAACGGCGAATCTGCAACGTTAGTAGTAGTTGGTAGACTCGATACTCAAACCGCGCCCGAGCTTGAAAGAGAACTCGATAGCGTTGTTTCAGGCTTAAAAGACTTAACTTTCGATATGGCAGGGCTTGAATACGTTTCTTCTGCGGGTTTAAGAGTTATCTTAAAGGCTCAAAAGATTATGAATAATCAAGGCTCGATGAAACTTACCGGCGTGAACGATAGCATAATGGAAGTCTTTGATATCACCGGCTTTTTAGATATTTTAACTATTGAGTAATGGAAAAGATTTTATTTATAAACGCGTGCATAAGGCCTAATTCACGCACGCTTGAACTTGCTAAAACCGTTCTTGAAAAAATACCTAACGGCGTTGACCAAGTAAACCTTTACGAGCAAGACCTTTCACCGCTTAGTTTAGCCGAAATGGAGTTAAGGGATAAATCTAACAAGGCGAAAGATTTTTCAAGTTCAGTTTTTAACTTGGCAAAGCAGTTTGCTAATGCGGAAACGATAGTGATTTGCGCGCCGTACTGGGATTTGAGTTTCCCCGCCGTAGTAAAAAGTTACTTTGAAAAAATTACGGTGAACGGCTTGACCTTTTGCTATGGTGAAAACGGCATTCCCAAGGGGCTTTGCAAAGGCAAAAGGCTAATATACGTTACCACTTCTGGTGGGCCTATAAAGTTTAATTTCGGTTACGATTACGTTTACGCGCTCGCTAAAAACTTTTATGGTATTGAAAAAGTTGAATGCGTTA
>JAGCLN010000040.1 GCA_017646945.1 Clostridia bacterium
AAAAAGATAAGTATTATATAAAGGATATAGAAAAGTTTAGAAAACTCGTTAAAACCGCTTTGGCGATGCGTAGAAAAACGCTCGTTAACAACCTTATGAAAGGTTACCAAATGGATAGGGCGCAAGCGGAAGAACTTTTAAGTTCTATCGGCGTTCCCGTAACGGTTAGGGGTGAAGAACTTTCCGTATCACAGTTTGTTGAACTTTCAAATAAGACCTAATCAAAAAAGCCAAGCGAATTCGCTTGGCTTTTATATTGTTTTAAATTATAAAAGGGGTATTTTTTGAAGATAAATAACGTCAGTTCTATCAGCGGCATCGCCTTCTGCTAAAACGAACGCCTTTTTGTAGATAATACCGCCTGCTTTTTCAACGATTGCTTCTAAGCCTTTTAAAGATGCACCGGTAGAAACAACGTCATCAATGATACCTACTTTTTTGCCCTTTAAAATATCAACGTCGTGCTTGCTTAAATACAAGCGTTGTTCAGAGCCGGTTGTGATAGAAGCGCCGTACAACACGTCAATTCCGTCTTGCATATAGAGTTTTTTACTCTTTCTTGCAACGGCGTAGTAGGGTTGGTTAAGTTCTCTTGCAACAACGTGGCAAAGTTGCAAGCCCTTAGATTCTGCAGTAATTAATACGTCGCAATCGCTAACGAGTTTAGCAATTTCTTTTCCGCAATGCTCAGTCATTTCACTATTGCCGTGAAGATTGAAAAACGCAATATTGATACCCGATGGAAGCGGGAGAATAGGAAGTTCTGCGTGATAGCCTTTAATATCTAATTTTAATACTTTATCCATTTGTGAAATCCTCCAACAGTAAATATTTTATCACAGTAAAATATAAAAGTAAATAGTAAAAATCACATTTAACTCATTTTAATCGCCACTTTTTAATATGCTAAGAGTGGTGGATTATGAAAGCATACGATTTAACAGTTTTTGACGTCTTTAATAAACTATCTTCTTCCCCGAACGGCTTAACCGATATTTCCGTTGAAAACTCACGCAAAAGTTATGGCGCGAATAAGATTAGCAAGGTTAAACAAAAATCGATTTTCAATCGAATTTTGGAATCTTTATTAGAGCCTATGCTCATTATCTTGGAAATCGCTATGGTAATAACTCTCGGCGTAAACCTTGGCAAGTATCTAAAAACTGGCTCGGGCGATTTTTACGAGTGCATAGGCATTTTAATATCCATTAGCATAAGCGTATTTTTAACCGTTTATATGGAAGGAAAATCACGCCGAGCCTTTGAACTATTAGACGGCTTGGCAGGTAACGTTTACGTTAAAGTTATAAGAAATGGTGAAGAACGCGCCGTTTTGCAGTCGGAACTCGTTGTGGGCGATATCGTGTTAGTTGAATCGGGCGATAAAGTTTTTGCGGACGGTAGGCTGATTGAAAGCCGTGAACTTATGGTAGATGAATCAATGCTAACCGGCGAAAGTAATTCCGCAAAGAAAACCGCAAGCGTTATCCTTAATAAAAACACACCGCTTGCAGAACGCAAGAATATGCTTTATAGCGGAACTTTTGTAGTATCGGGTAGTGGCAGTTACATAGTAACTGCGGTAGGCGATTTAGCCGAGATGGGCGTTATTGCAAGCGATATACAATCACAAGGCTCAGTTTCCGCACCCTTGCAAGAAAAACTCGGCAAACTTTCAAAAACTATTACTTGGTTTGGAATTTTATCGTCAATCTTCGTGCTAATTTTAACTATTGCAAGGCAATTTGGTAGTAACGACGTGTCCTTTTCAAGTTTGCAAGAAGCCTTTTTGAGCGCAATCGTGCTAATAGTCGCGTCCGTTCCCGAAGGTTTGCCAACAACCGTTGCAATCGCGTTGACGCTAAACGTTGTAAAACTATCAAAGTCAAACGCTTTAATAAAAAAACTCGTTGCAACTGAAACGGTGGGGTGCGTTAGCGTTATTTGTTCGGATAAAACGGGCACTTTAACCGAGAATAAAATGAAAGTTGTAAAAACCGTTTCCGCAAGCAATAGCGAAGGGCATATTTTACTTAATTCCGCCCTAAATTCCACCGCTTTTAAAGATAGGGAAAGTTTTTCGGGTAGCGCAACCGAGTGCGCGCTAATCGAGTACGCTTTAAGGAAAAAAGTTGACTACAAGCAAGTTAGAAGCGAGTGGGAAGTTGTTGATAGAGTTCCCTTTTCTTCAAGCTTAAAATATATGTTGACAACGGCTCGCAACGGCGGTGAAACGGTAACCTTTTTAAAAGGTGCGCCCGAAAAGGTTATTTCTCTATGCGCATTACCTTCCCCGCGTGAAAATGCGGAAATTGAAAAGATACAATCTTTTCAGTTAGACGGCAAACGGGTTATAGCCTTTGCTCACTCTAACGACAATAGCGAGTTTATCTACGATGGTTTTTCAGTTATTGCCGACCCTGTTAGAAAGGACGTAAAACGCGCCGTTGAAGATTGTTTTTCAGCGGGAATTACCGTTAAAATGCTAACGGGCGATAATATTGAAACTGCATATTCTATCGCAAGAGAACTTGGTATTGCAACGAGTAAAAAATCGGTGGTAAACGCAAGCGATTTAGAAAACTTGCCCGATGATAAGTTAAAGGAAATATTGCCTAGCGTTTTCGTTGTTGCAAGAAGTACGCCTAAAACAAAACTTAGAATTGTAACTGCGCTTAAAGAACTTGGCGAAGTGGTTGCCGTAACGGGTGACGGCGTTAACGATGCGCCCGCAATTCGCCACGCCGATATAGGTATTTCTATGGGTAACGGCTCGGAAATTACAAAAGAAGCGAGCGATATTATCTTGCTTGACAATTCTTTTTCAACGATAGTAAAGGCAATAGCCTTTGGCAGAAACGTTTATAGAAATTTTCAACGGTTTATAATGTTTCAGCTATCCGTTAATTTTTCGGCGGTATTTTTTATAGTTGCGTCTTTAATATTAGGCGTTTCAAGCCCGTTTACCACCGTTCAGCTTCTTTGGATAAATATTATTATGGACGGTCCGCCGGGGCTTACCTTAGGTCTTGAAAGTAGAGAAGGGGAATATATGTCTAATTCCCCCGTAAAGCGAAACGATGCGCTCGTATCGAAAAAGATGTTTTTAAGAATTTTAATTCACGCAATCTACATTTGTTTCGTGCTTATTCTTCAATGCAAGGTAGACTTTTTAGGCGTTGGCGATTACGCTATGAATACCGTTATTTTCTCGCTTTTTATTCTCTTTCAGTTATTCAACGCCTTTAACGCTCGTGAATTAGGTAGCGTAAGCGTGTTTAAAAACGTAAAGAGCAATAAGCCGATGTTGATAGTTTTTACGGCGACTTTCGTAATGCAAATTGCTTTAACACAACTATTCGGTAGTTTTTTTGGAACGGTTGCTTTGCCGTTTATCGTATGGATAAAACTTATAGTCACGGCGTTTAGCATAATACTAATGTCTGAAATCTACAAATTTATAAAAAGATTGTTTAATTAAAATTAAAAATAATGCATAGACTTAGAAGTATGAGCCAAATAAAAATTACAGAAAGCGCCCTTCGGGGTAAAAATATATTATATATAAGAGAAACTTTGTCGGCAGTAAATAAGCAACTTGGTTGTTTAGTAGATTTAAAGGGCGGTAAAAATCGTTACGAACTTATTTTTGAAGTTCCGTCCGAATATAGAAGTTTATTAAATAGTGAAGTGGAAGATAAGATTGCAGACGTGATTGCGATAAACTATAAATATTCCTACTTTAAAAACAATTCTAACCTAAGTGGTTTAAAGCCTGTTGAAAGGGAACTTTTATTGACCTCGCTTATCGCCGCCGATATCGAAGAAGACAAAAAGTACGTCGTTAAAAAATTAAAGAGTTTTTCCGAATATGCTTTGGACGGAATTTTCAATTTTAGAATGAAAGCGTTAAAGGAAAAATGGAACGATATTTTAAGTTATATCCCCGCGGGTTTTCAGTCGAGCCAAGTGAGAGATTTTATAATTTATCTTATAAAAGATAAAATGGGCAAACGCGTTTATAGTGACGAAGGTAGCGTTTACGATAAGCGGTATAATATTTTAAAGCGCAGGGAACTATTGTCGGGCGATAGCGGTGAAATTTCTATCGTAAAAGAAATTTTACTATCGGGCGCAGGCGAAGTTGAACTCGCTTCGCCATTGCCGAAAGTTGACGAAGAGTATATTAAAGAACTTTACGGCGATAGGGTAAGGTTTTCAAACTCTTATTTTTCTTGACTAAATTTGTTGACAAAAAATTTAAGGGGTTATATAATATAACAAAATGTATATAGGATAGGGATAAGTAGCCCCGCCTAGCGTTTTCAGAGAGTTGCCCAAGGCTGAAAGGCAATAGCGCGAATCGGATAGTGAAACCACCCGTAAATATCCAAGTTTAGCGAACTTATCGCTTCAAAGTGGTCGATTTATATCGGCAATTAAGGTGGAACCGCGGAATAATTATAGCCGTCCTTAAGCATCGTTATGCTTAAGGACTTTTTTAATCCCTTATAAGCGGCGCATAACTGCGTTACTGCTTAGTTTACGGACTTCAATGACCACCAAGGTCAATTTCACCCCGTAAACTTCGCGAGCCTTGTTCTGCTTGCTTCTAAGGTCTTAAATTAATTCTAACAGGCAGACCAAAAGGTTAGTTGTGCCCGATAACTTGCCGAGCCTCGCCTTCGTCGCAACACGCCCATAAGTTAGCAAATAACCTAAAGGTAATTTGCAAAACCTATTAGGCGGTTGCTCCTTTATCCCAAAATTCTTTTTATGCTAAAAACAATTTTGGGAACCCTATTGTGTTTCTAACGAATTAAAAAATCACGTTGAACAAACTAGGAATTTAATATTCTAAATTAAAAATACAATCAATTAGAAATAAAAGCGTAAAATGTTTTACGCTTTTTGTTTTAAAACTATGGATAAAATTATTGTAAACGGCGAGTTTTTTAACCCGTGGGATACGTTGTCTTGTGGGCAAATCTTTCGCTATAAACAATTTAATAACGGATATTTGGTAATCTCTCAAGATAAAATTTGCTACGTCTACGAGCAGGATAATAACGTTGTTATCGAAACGGAAAACGGTGACTATTTCTATGAGTTTTTCGACCTTTCTACCGATTATAAAACTATCGTTAACTTCGCGCTTTGCTATAATAACCAAACCCTTTCTCGCGCCGCTTCGCTCGGTAAGGGTATTAGAATTTTAAAGCAAGACCCTTTTGAAATGCTCTTTACCTTTATCGTTTCGCAAAATAACAATATTAAGCGCATAACGTCTACCATTGAAAAACTTTGCGAAAAGGTTGGCTCAAAACTTTCTTCGCCATTTGGCGACTATTTCGCCTTCCCAACCGCCACCCAAATGAGCCTTTTAACTGAAAAAGATTATAAAGACTTGGGCTTTGGCTATCGCGGTAGGTATTTTATAGAACTTCTTGCCGAAATAAATAGCGGTTTTAACGTTTACGCCCTTGCGTCTTTATCCGACGAAGGCTTGCAAAACGCCTTAACTTCACTAGTTGGCGTTGGCGAAAAAGTTGCCTCTTGCGTGCGACTTTTCGGTTTTTATAGAACGTCCGCTTTCCCCGTTGATACTTGGATAGAAAAAATCTACCGTGAAGACTTTTTTGGAACGCTTAAAGACCGTAAAAAAATCACCCTTTGGTTTGAAGGGCAATTCGGCTTGTATTCAGGCTATATCCAACAATATCTATTCCACTTTAAGCGTTTAGAAAACAACTAAATTACGGCGAAGGACTCTTTGCCGTTATTTTTTTAAAAATTTTGCAAAAATCTTGACAATGACAATACTTCGTGATATGATGTATTGCGTAAGGAGAAGTATATTATGGATATACAATTGAAAAGGGGTTTGCTTGACGTTTGCGTGTTAGCAGCCATAAAAAACGAGGATTCATACGGGTATAAAATCATAAAAGATATAAAACCTTATATAGAGATGTCTGAATCCACGCTTTATACTATTTTAAAGCGATTAGAACTTTCTAATATGCTCACGGTAAAAACCTTAGAGTACGATGGTAGGCTTCGCAAGTATTATCACATTACTAGCGCAGGGCTTTGCCGTATTGAAGAGTTTAAAAAAGAGTGGGGCGAAGTGATGAGTATTTATCAATTTGTTACAAAGGGGGATAAGTAAGATGACAAAGCAAGAGTTTATCGACAAGTTAAAATCTAAACTTTCATCCTTACCAAAGGTAGAAGTAGAAGATAGATTGAACTTTTATATAGAAATGATTGACGACCGCATGGAAGAAGGGCTTAGCGAAGATATTGCCGTAGCCGATATCGGCTCCGTTGATAAAATTGCTATGCAAATTGCAGAAGATATTCCTCTTTTAAAAACGCTTGGCGGTAAAATTAAACCTAAAAAGTCGCTTTCTAAGTTAAATCTAACCCTTTTAATAGTAGGTTTCCCTATATGGCTTCCCCTTTTAGTATCACTTTTTGCTATAATACTTTCCCTTTACGTTTCCGTTTGGGCAGTCGTTTTATCGTTATGGGCTTGTTTTATTTCTCTCGTAGCCGTAGCTATTTATTTAATTATAACTTCAATTTTGGGGTTTAAAAGCGTTGCCGTAAGCGGTGCGATGCTCGGTGGTGGAATAGTTTCAATCGCGCTATCGATTTTTGCTTTTTACGGGTGCAAAAAAGCAACCGTATTTGCATTATGCCTTATCAAAAAGATAATCGTTAGCATTAAAAGATGCTTTATTAAAAAGGGGGGTTGCTAATGAACGCTAAAATTAAAAAGTGGCTTGTTTTGGCAGGCGTAATGTTAATAATAGGCGGAACGATTTTCGTAGTCTCAATGTCTTATTTAAAGTGGGATTTTAATAAATTATCACTCGCTAAGTACGAAAACAACTCTTATTCGGTAACCGAAAGTTTTTCAAGCCTTGCAATAGATACCGATACCGCGGACGTAACTTTTGCTATATCCACCGATAACTCGGTTAGGGTAGACCTTTACGAAGAAAGCAATGCAAAGCACGAAGTTTTGGTGGAAGACGGCACGCTCAAAATAACTGTTAAAAACAACAAAGCGTGGTACGAATATATAGGCTTTAACTTTTCAAGCCCAAAAATCACGGTGTATTTACCGCTCGGCGCGTACGGAAATCTCGATATAGACCTTTCAACCGGCGATATCGTTATTCCTAACGGCTATTTCTTTAACAACGTGCAAATTAACGGTTCTACGGCTGACGTAATTTTTAACGCTTCGGCAAGTGGAAGCGTTAATATAGACCTTTCAACTGGCGATATCGTTATTAAAAATGCAAGCGCTCCGGCGTTTAGCCTTATGGTAACTACCGGCGATATCGAATTGATAGACGTTAATTTAGGCACCTTAGTTTCTTCCGGTAGCACGGGTGACGTTGACTTGATTAGGGTTATCGCAATCGGCAAAATTGATATTACAAGAACAACCGGCGACGTTGAGTTTGAAAGTATTGACGCAAGTGAACTCTATATCAAAACTACCACGGGTGACGTTGAAGGCTCGTTGCTTTCAAGCAAAATCTTTATAGTGGAAACGAACACGGGCGATAAGCGTGTTCCCCAAACCACAACCGGTGGAAAGTGCGAAATTAAGACCGGTACAGGCGACGTTGAAATAACTGTCGTACAATAAATTAAACCCCACTCAAAGAGTGGGGTTTTTTTACTTAATAACGCTTAAAGTTTCAATGATATCGTCAACTTCATAAGTTGGGATAATACCGCTTGTGTTGGGTGTTTTTTTGCGGTTTATATACAAAGTGTCAATCCCCTTGTTTAAACCGCCTTTAATATCACTTGAAAGGCTGTCGCCAACGATAAGCGTTTTACTGTCGAACTTAACGCCGAAGATTTCTTCCGCCTTGTCAAAATACTCAACGTCAGGCTTGTTAAAGCCAACCGATTCGGAAATGCAAATTCCCGAAATATATTTCATAAATTCTTGGCCAAAAAGCCTTGCCTTTTGAACGGAAGTTGCGCCGTTAGTTATCAAGTAACACTTAGCGCCCATATCGAAAGCGCCTTTAACCGTTTCAAACGCGTTAGGTAAAAGTTTTCTGCCCTTGCCTAAATTTTCAAGGTATGAGTCGTTAAACGCTTTGGTATCAACACCCGAAACGCCTATTATTTGAAACAAAGTTTCAAACCTTTGCGTTTTGAGTTTAGCCCTTTCCACTTCGCCACGCTCAAACATCTTCCAAAGTTTATCGTTAATTTCGTGATATAAGGGGTTGTATTCTTCCTTATATTCCAAGTTGAACGCTAAAAAATTGAGTTTTAAGGCGTTCCTTTCGGCATCGTCAAAATCTATTAAAGTATTATCAAGGTCAAAAAGTATCTTATCGTATTTCATAGATACAGTATAACCTTTAAATATAGTTTTGGCAAGACACGGTAAATAAACATTTTAAATTTTTAAAAAATTCGCCCTTTTCTCTATCGAAATCTTTATTAAACTTTCTATAAAGCATATCCGTTGTTTCAAACAAGTCGCAACCGAGATTTTTACTTTTAATAAAAGTTTCTTCAAGTGTGTTTTGAACGTAAGCTTCCGCTTGTTTTAGCGTTTTATCGTTGAGTTTGCCTATCGTTGCGATTTCCTTCATTGATTCGGGGAAATCGGTATCGCTAATTTTAAGCCGAAGTTTTAAATTGCCGTGCAGGGCGAACTCGCCCCCGTCCTTTTTAAGGCAGAGAGTTGAGTTTGCTTTTTTTATGCTTATAAGCGCCATACCGCTCGCCCCGTCGTCATCGGTAACGGGCAGGGTAAAATAAGCGTCGTTTGCATCTTTTTCAAACATAGAGTAAAACAAACATTCGTCGCCAAAGATTTTTCCAACCATATATCCGTTATTAAAAAGCAAGCACGTTTCCGCATCGTAAACTACGGGCGTGTTTTTACTTTTATCACCGCTTGCACCACTGTTGCTCGTGAGTGAAGAAGTTGAAGAAGTGTTATCCCCCTTATCTTCCGTTTTAACCATTTTAACCATAGGCATAAACCCAGATTTAGCAGGGGAATAGTAAAGGATAGAAAAGTCTTTAATAGTAGTAGTTAAAATAGCGCTTGCGTTATTGTGGTCCCTAACGAATATTTTAGTAAGGGCGAAACTCGAAATATTATCTAACGGCGAAACGCTCATTAAAAGTTCCTTTGCAGGCCCTTCGCTAGCGCAAAGTATCGCCGAGTCTTCCACTTTATACGACCTAACGAAAAAGTCCACAACGCCCATAACGTTTTCTTCAAAGATAGAATTGCCTAAAATTATAAGATTGCAAAAACTCAGTTTTGGGTACCAACCCGTGCGGTTGCCTATTTCGGAAACGGCATCGTAGAGTGTTTTGCCCTTAGCGTAGATAACGCTTTCGTTACTTTTAGTCGATTGATTAGTTGCTTCCGGCACGGCGATTTGGGCGGTAACTTCGTAGCCTTCTTCCACCTTATCAACGCCGATTGCAACGATGAGCGCGGTTTTTTCCACGTCGATAAGCAAAAAGTCAAGAGTTAAAAAGTTGACTAAAACGATTGCGAAAATTATTAAATAAAACTTAGCGCGCTTGAACATTTTTCCTCCTAAAAGCAGTATTTTTCACTTTGATTGCCACGGCGAAAACTATCGGTAAAAAGTAAGCCGTAATCAAAAAGAAAGGCATAAAATACCTTTGCATAAACGAAACGTTGGTAAAAATTTCGTTTTGAAAAAGATATACGAGCATCGCTTCGCAAACGGTTACTATTAAAGGGCTGATAAAATTACCCCCTTTTAGTTTAAATACGGAATTTATACACTCGCAAGCAAGAAGTAGCGGTAGCGTTATAGAGTAAACGCTAACGAGTGAAAAGAGTATAGAGCCGAAATAATCGAGCCTGCCTATATTAGATAAAGTAATGGAATATTTGCTCATTTTAATAGGCGCGTAGTATTGCCTTTCGGCTATACTTTGAAAGATTGCGTAAAATATAGCGACGAGCAAAATAGTAACTACCGCCGATATTATAAACGAGAAGGTCGCGCGTTTATAAAGGTTTTTCTTTTCCGTTAAATAATCGCCCAAAAACAAAATTACAACGGGGTCGCCAAACCATAAAAGAGTATTGAACGCGCCGTTATAAACTTTGTTTATAGGCTGAAATAAAGGAAGTAGCGATTGATAGTTTCCCACGGGTACGGAAAGGGCAAAGATTATTAAAATCGCCAAACCGAAAACCCAAAGCATAAGTTCAACAGCCCTTGCAAACGCGTTTACCCCTTGCTTTACGATATAGAACGCAACGATAAAAAAGGGCATAAAGATAAGTAACGTTGGTTGGCTTTCGTAAAAGGTTAAGCTTATGGTGTTTTTTTGTTCGAGTAACGGAACGAACGCCTTTGCTAAAAAGTATACGGCAAAGAGTAAAAAAGTAATATCGGTAAGCGGTTTTTTAAATATAGATATAGAAGTTTCATACAAAGAGCCGTTTTTGTTTTTAACGATAAAAACGCACACTAAAAGCAGTAAAAAATCAATAAAAAAATTAAGTCCTACCGATAGATATCCCGCTTCTTTCGATATGCCCGAAACGTAGGCGGGTAGAACGTAGAATTTAGATACCGAAAAAAGCGTTATTATAATAAAACAAAGTTGCCTTGTGTTTAGTCGTTTAGTTTGTATCAAATCTTTTTCTCCTTTTATTCTTCCCCTTTAAAAACTCGGGGCGCATAGTTTGTTCGGCGTAAAAGCCCATAACGATACCGTCTTGCATATCGTTTAAGTTAAGCGGTGCGTAAGGCGACATATACGGCGTGCCGAAACTCTCGAACGCGCAAAGGTAAGTTACGAGCCCTGCGCAAAGAAGAATTATTCCGTAACCCCCCATAAACCCCGCTATCGCTAAGAACATTATTCGCAAAACGGAAAGCGTTTCGTTAAGGTCCGGCACGGCGTAAAAGCAAATGCCAGATAGAGCGATAATCATAATAGTAGGCGTTGAAACCATACCCGCGTTAACTGCCGTTTCGCCGAGAACGAGCGCGCCTACAACGCTCATTGCAATACCAACGTATCTCGGCATTCTAATGCTCGCTTCGTTTAGTATTTCAAATATGAGTAGGGTAACGAACATTTCAACGCTCGGCGATAGCGGAATACCTTTTATGCTACCTACTATCGTCAATAAAAACGCGAGCGGAATAAACTGCAAGTGAAACAGTTGCGCCGCAACGAAAAACGCCGGTAGCATTATGCTTATAATCACGGCTATAACTCTTAAAATTCGCGAGAAATTCGCCCTATAGGCGTTTATATAGTAATCTTCGCTCGACTGAAAGTCTTCGAGCAAGATAAACGGTAAAGTAAGTGCAATAGGTGAGCCGTCAACGATAATTCCAACCCTGCCTTCTAACAGTTTAGAAGAAAAAATATCGGGTTTTTCCGTTGAGCCCACCTGCTTAAACATAGAAGTTTTTCTGCTTGATATACTCTTTATGATATAGGAACTATCAATGACCCCGTCAATGCAAATTTTATTGATTTTATCCTTGACGTCTTTAACCGTTTTATCGTTTGCAATTCCCTTTACATAAACGATGCCAACGGTGGTTTTACTAATCTTGCCAACCGTTAATTTTTCATATCTAAGGTTAGGCGTTTTTATTCGTTGGCGCACCAAACTCATATTGACTTGCGCGTTTTCAACGAACCCTTCTCTCGGGCCTTTCAGTATTGAAGAAGTGGGCGGTTCGGTAACCGCTCTTGACGCAGGCTTTCTCGTGGCGACTGAAAGCCCTTTATCAAACCCGTCAATTAGGATAACGCCGTCCCCAGCCAAAACTTTTTGAACGCAATTTGAAACGGAAAAAAGTTCTTCGCCTTCGGGAAGATTTACAAGCTGTTTAAACTTATCAAAGGTTTCAATTTCCTTGCATTCTTGCATAGGTTTTACAACCTGTTTGCCTATCATAACCTTATCGGAAAGGTCTTCGGCGTAGATAACAACGGCTTGCGTTTTACCCACTAAAAACTCGTAAAATATAATATCGTCAGCCAAAACGATATCTTTTATATTGTTGATATTTTCCTTTAAAATTAGTGAAAGTTTCATATAAACAATATTTATAATTAGCAAAAAATTATACGAAAAAAGGCGGAGATTGCTCTCCGCCCCCGTTTCATTATAAATTACTTTTTGCTTTGGTTTAGCGTTTGAAGTATAAGTTTAACAACGGTCTCTTTAAGATCGTCGGGTATGTCTGGGTTTTGCATTAAAATTTCTTCAATTTTCTCAATACGCTCTTCTTCGCTTAGGTTGGAAGTGCAGTATTTTTTGATAACCTTAACAACTTCGCTTATCGTTTTTGAAGATAAAATACCGGTTAAAAGGTCTGAAACGGAATTGTTTATATCGCCCGCTTTTAACTGCTTTAAAAAAGTGTAGATAAGCGTGGCGATTGCGCCCGTTTGAATTCCCTTATTGAATATCTCGTAGAATTTACTGTCGGATAACAAAGTAAAGGAATATATTGCGTAGATAAAAACGCCGAGTACAAACGGAATAAAACCCACAAAGTTTTTAATTTTTTCAGGGATAATTTTTTTAAGTAGCCCTGTGAGTAAACATACCAAAACGGCAAGCGCAACTACTTCAGCGCCGTACCTTTGTAGAAATGAAACTATCGTTTGGATATCGTCCATAGCACTTTCCCTTTTCGGTGCGCGGTAGTGAAGGATTATTTCTACCGCATTTTGATAAAATCATTCTGCTATGATATCCACTTTTTAAAATAAGCCCGGTCATAACCACACCCCGCATAGTTTTTCCAGACGCAATTAAAGTATATTACGCTTTTTTAAAATTGCAAGGTGGTTATGACGCTTTTTTGAAAATTCTTACCGCGAGTGCGGTCATATCGTCTTTTGCCCGCCCGTTTTCTTGCTTTAAGGCGTAGTCCAAAACGTCGTCGGCAAGTTTTTGGGGGTTAAGTGATTTTAAACCCTTTAAGAAATTGATAATATCGGTTGAAGAGCCGAAGGCATCGGAAATCCCGTCCGTTACCATTAAAACGGTAGCGCCTTCGGTAAGTGGTAGGGAAACGCTTGTAGGTTTAATATCGTCGAGAATGCCGAGGGGAAGAGAACCGCCGTCAACAATCCTAATGCTTTGCTCGGTTATTATAAAACTTGACGGCGAGCCTATCTTGATAAAATCGCAAGAGAGATTAAAAAGGTTGACCGTAAGTATATCCATAGCCGAAAAACTCTCTTCTTGCCCGATTGCAAGAATTTTATTTACTATTCCCAAAACGGAATTTCCGTCAATGCCCGCTTTGTAAAAAGATTCTATAAGCGAAATAGCCGTTTTTGAAGTTTTGGACGCTTGCGTTCCGCTACCCATACCGTCTGATATACACACCATAAACTTGCCTTCGTCTATCTTTACGAGCGAGTGGGTATCGCCACTTTTTTCCGAGCCGAATTTTTTGGTTGAAGAAAGCCCGAACGCCGCGTCGAGCAGAGGGGCAGTTCGCAAAGAAACCGCGCAAGTTGAAAGCGAAAGGGGAATTTTCGAGCATACGCCCATTTTAACGCCTATGGCGTTAGATATTACTTTTTCCGTTTTTGAAAGGTTTAAAAGCGCGGTGTCGAAAGTTAAAACCACTTCAAGCCCACAGTCGTTTTCAAGCGCCATAATTTCTTTATAGATTATCCCGTTTTGGTGAAGGGCTAAACTCAATTTGTCTTCTAAACTCTCGCTTAAAGATAGCGTTTTAGAAAAATCGAGCGCAAGGTTTTTAAGCACGCTTGAAACCCCTTCCGACTGCATCGTTATAAGTTCTTTTCCGCTACCTAATTCTTCTTGCTCGTTCACCTTTTCGCGATACTTAGTGATAAGCGCGTTTATTTCAAAGATAACCGAGTTTACGTATCCGCACTCGGAAACGAACTTCTTAGTAAGGTCAATAAGCGAAATTCGCCCCTTTGCAACCCCAACGGAAATAATGTTTTTAAGTTCGTTACAGTCGGGCAGGTGCTTGTTTTTGCAAACTTCAAAGGACGGACAGTTTTCGCACACGTCGATTATAACTTCTTCCGCCATTTTGAAAAACAGTTCTTCGCTACTGCCCACGTCGTTTTTTAAACTTTCAAACCCCTGTTTAATCTGCGAAAATACCCCCGCGAGTTCGTATAGTTTTTGCGAGATTGCAAGTCGGGTGCGGTTGACGGCGAACTTGGTTAGATAAGAGTCGTTTAAGTTTTGAGCCTTGCGCCTAAACGACAGGTAGAGTTTTGTTGGAAGAAATAAAAATAGGCAAACGGGAACAATAGAGTATAGCGTATCAAGGTAGTAAAAATCGCCGTAAAGATTTAAAACGGATAGGAACAAAACGTCTAAAAGCAAAGTGGCAAGCGCGGTTAAAAACTTAGATTTTTCCGCAAAAAGCGAAGATATAAGCCCCGTTATAGAAAGGGTTGCGAAGTAGTTGAAGTTAAAGGTGATAACGGTAGGCGCAACGGCAAGCGTTATCGCTAAAATAAGGGTTGCCCCTTTACTAAAAGCAAACGCGCAACAAGTGATTGCGAAAAGGGTTACCGAGCGGTATGCGTTAAAGCCGAAAAGGTTTATAAATCCTATTGCAACGATAACGGTAAAAACGGTAAGGCAAGTAAGTTCCGTCAAAGCGCATTTATACTTAAAATTCTTAACGAAAATAACCCTTGAAGAAGAAACGAAAACGGTTGCGAGCATAACGCACAAAGCGCCCTGAATTGCGCTAAACTCTAAGTTATCGCTAAACAGCGCAAAGGGTGTTACCGCGATAATGGTAAGGGGAATAATTTTTGCGCCCACTTCCTTTTTTCGCTTTTTAACGATAGAAAATACGGGGCAGATTATTAGCGCGACTAAAATTGAGCAAAAGATTTTTTCTAACGAAAAATCAACTGCGAACGCCGATATAAACGAGAGTGCTAACAAACTTGGGTTTAGCCCGATATAAAGTAGCGATATAAAGAGTGGAACGCTTAAAAACGAGCGTTTATCCACGCCGTTGAGCATAGTAAACAGGGTGGCGGATACTAACAGTATTAAAACGGTTTTATAAGATAGTTTAGTTTTTTTCATAATAAAACCACCTTACCATAGGGCAAGGTGGAAGTATTTGAGAAAATTTGTATTATTTTAAACTCTTTTGTTAAATTTAATCGATAAGGGTAGTTCCCACTTGGCGAACTTGCGCTTCAAACACGTTGTTTTCGCCAAAGAGTTTTTTCATAAAGTTAACGTAGTTTCTAACTTCTTTATCGCTAACGAACGCTAAAATAGAACCTGCAAATCCACCGCCGTGAACTCTAACGGCGCCGTCCTTTATAAAATCTCTTGAAACTTCAATACCCAAAACTACGGGTTGCTTGATATCGCTAGGAACGTAGCAGTTTTGTAAAAGGGTAAGACTTGATATGCCCGAAGCGTTAACCATATCCAAGAAAGTTTTAGTATCGCCTACCGAAAGGGCGTTTTCCGCTTTAATAACCCTATCGTTTTCTTGATAGAAGTGAAGCGCGCGAAGAATCGCCCTGCCTGAGAAACGGCGTTTTAAAGTGGGAAGCATTTTGTTAAAATCTTTCTTAGGCACGTCGCGAAGAACTTTCTTGCCGAAGAAACTTGCAATTTCTTCCATTTCCTTTCTAATAGCGGCGTAGTGTTCTGTAAGCGCGGCGTGGTTACCGCCAGTGTTAGTTAAAACTAAGGTGTAGCCCTTGGGCGCTTGTAACTTTTTAACGATAGGCTTAGTGGGTTCGTTAAAGTCGAGTTTAACGAGCGAGCCGATAGAAATACCGCTTTGGTCGAGTAGTCCGCACGGTTTTCCAAAATAAACGTTTTCCGCAAATTGAGAAATTACCGCTCTATCAACTTCGGTGAGTTTGCCTTCCAAGTATAAAGTATTGTAAATTTCGGCAACTAAAACTTCAAAAGCGGCGGAAGAAGAAACGCCCGCGCCCTTAAAAATATTAGAAGTGGTGTATGCGGTAAAACCGTTCACCTTAAAACCGCGGTCAACGATTGCTTTGGTAACACCGCGAGCGAGCGCGTCCGACTTGCCGAACTCTTCCTTTTTAACTTCTAAATCCCTAACGTCAATTTCTACGGGTGGATAGCCTTCGGAACAGATTTTAACGATGCCGTCAGTCCTTTTGCAAACTGCCGCAATAACGTCGCAAGAAATTGCCGCAACCATAACTAAACCGTGGTTGTGGTCGGTGTGATTACCTAAAATTTCCGCTCTGCCGGAAGAAGAAAAAACGTGAGTAGGTTTGTAGCCTTCGTTATCAAAGAAAACTTGTTTAAGTTTTTCAATTCTCGCTTCTTTTTCTAAAATTTTACAATTTTCGCCGTAAAGAATCTTTAAGTCCATAAAAAACTCCTTTAATCAAGTAGTAATATTTTAACATTTATTTTTAATATTGTAAACGATTACTTGCAAAAAAAACTATATTAGAGTATAATTTTATCGTATGTATTTAGTAGTAGGGCTCGGTAACCCCGATGCAAAGTATAAAAACAACGTTCATAACTTAGGTTTCATGGGGATTGACGCGCTTGCTGAAAAGCTCGGCGTTTCCTTTGACAAGAAAGGGCATAAAGGCGTTTACGCGCTCGTAACGGTCAAGGGCGAAAAGGCGGTTTTACTAAAACCGCATACCTATATGAATTTGAGTGGCGAGAGCGTTCAAAGTATAGCGAATTTTTATAAAATTCCGTCAAGCAATATCTTGGTGATGTACGACGATATTGATTTTGACGTGGGCACGG
>JAGCLN010000041.1 GCA_017646945.1 Clostridia bacterium
CACCATGAATAAAGACTTCTAATGAAATGTCGGTATTATTCTTTATAAGTTGCATAATAGGAATTTCCGTTTTCTCACCGACTTCTTTTTTAAGCACTTCTTCAATACGATTTGCCATATCTTCAGGAAAAAGTGCGTGGAGCGAGTTAAGGTTAAATGGTACGGGAACGAGTTTATCTTTTCTAACCCTTGCCAAAACCTTATGTTCGTATTTTCTCCATTCGGTAAACTTTGACAAAAATTCAAATACCGTTTTATCATTTGTGTGAAAAACGTGCTTACCGTACGGCTGAATAAGTATTCCGTTAGTATCGACGTAATCGTAAAGATTTCCGCCGATTTCTTCTCTTTTATCTAAGACGGTAACGTTATATCCTGCTTCCGCAAAAAGTCTTGCGACAGTAGCGCCGGAAAGTCCTGCGCCAACAACCATAATCTTATCCATAGTTATCACCTTGGAATTTATTTCTTATCTTTTAGCCCCTTGACAAACTGCGCTATCTTTTCAGTAGCAGTCACCAAATCTTTCATTGCGTAAGCGTAAGAACATCTCACGTAATACTTCCCGAACTCACCAAACGCATCACCTGGAACGACTGCAACTTTTTTCTCTTGTAAAAGTCTGGTCGCAAACTCTTCGCCTGTCATTCCCGTACTCTTTACGCACGGGAAAATGTAGAACGCACCCTTGGGCTCAAAACACGTGAGTCCCATTTCGTTAAACGTTCTAAGCATAAACTTTCTACGCTTATCGTATTCAGCGCACATTTCCTTAACGTCGCGATATCCGTTTTCCCTGCCGTCCTTTAACCCTTCGAGCGCAGCGTACTGCGAGAAAATGGGCGCGCAAATAATGGTGTACTGGTGGATTTTGAGCATCGCGTCTAAAATATCTTTGGGCGCGCACACAAACCCGATACGCCAACCTGTCATAGCGAACGCCTTAGAAAAACCGCTTATGTAGATTACTCTATCTTTCATTTGCGCAAACGATGCGATAGAACAATGTTTGCCACCGTATGATAGTTCAGCGTAAATCTCGTCAGCAATAACTAATATATCGTGTTTTAATAAAACGGGAATAATCTTTTCGATATACTCTCTTTCCATAACGCCACCTGTGGGGTTGTTGGGATACGGAAAAACGAGCGCTTTGGTCTTTTTGGTTATAACCTTTTCAAGTTCTTCGGGGGTAAGTTTAAACCCGTTCTCGCCACTACAAGCAACGGACACGGCTTTCCCGCCCAAAAGTTCTACGCACGGTTTATACGAAACGTAACTTGGATCGGGAACTAAAACTTCGTCCCCATCGTTTATTATCGCGCGGAAAGCAAGGTCGATGGCTTCGCTTGCGCCGACGGTAACAATAGTATTATCCGCCGAATATTCGACATTAAAAATCTCTTTAAGATACAGCGATATTTCTTCCCTTAAAGCGGGCAGTCCTTTGTTGGAAGTATATTGAGTATAACCGCGTTTAATAACGCTTATCCCTGCATCTCTAATTTTCCAAGGCGTGATAAAGTCGGGCTCGCCAACGCCGAGTGAAATGACGTCCTTTTGCGCAGCCGCAATATCAAAAAACTTTCTTATGCCTGACGGCTTTAAGTTCTTTGCTCTTTCACTTAAAAAATCTCTCACGCGCCTATAACCTGCCTTTTCCCGTCTTCGGACGGTCTTGTAATCTGCCCTTCAATCTTGTATTTTTTGAGTATAAAATGCGTTTGAACGCTTACTATTCCTTCGATAACCGAGAGTTTTTCCGAAATAAAGGTAGCAATATCCGTGATGCTTTCCCCTTCAACGAAAATCGCTAAGTCAAAGCCACCGCTCATAAGGTAAAGACTTTGAACTTCCGAGAAGTTATAAATCTCTTCAGCGTAAGAATCAAAACCTTTAAGTTTTTGGGGTGCAACCTTAACTTCAACGAGCGCTTGAACACGCTTAACTTTCATTGCTTCGGTGTTGAGAATGGCGGCGTACTTAACAATAACCCCGTCGCTTTCAAGTTCAAAAAGCGCTCGTTCCACTTCGGCTTCAGTCGTGCCGACCATGGCGGCGAGTTGCGCGTTAGTGTATCTTGCGTTGTTTTCGAGATAACCGATAAGTTCTTGTTTTAATTTTTCCATAATTCCATTCTCCTATAAATGTCAAAACTTTGCTTATAATATTGTAATATTTTTATGCGCGTTTGTCAATACAAATGTTGATTTTAACTTGACTTTATGATACAATATCGCTGTTAAAGGAGCAAATTATGGTTCGTATCTGGGCAAAAGTAATGAAAAAAGACAAAATTCTCAATCAGTACGTTTTTGAAAAGGACGGCGAGATAGACTATTCGGAATTTTTCGACTATCTAAAAGATATCTGCGAGCATTTAGATATTGCAACCCCCGTGCTAATAAAAACGCACCTTTTTAACTACGCTAAATACAACAACGTGCGCTTTAGAGCGAGCGATTTCGTCGAGCCTATCCCGTTTGACAAATTAGTCTTGGAAAACGCTAACTTGTAATAGCGCGAATAATCCCACCTTTATTGCACACACTCTTTGTATAAGGGGGATGTATCATGAAAATTACTTCTATCATAGCGTTCACGCTGGTAATTATCGGTGCGCTCGTATGGTTACTCGTTGGTATCTTCGACTTTAACTTGGTCGCGTTTATCTTCGGAACGGGCGCAAGCGCAGTTATCTCGCGCGTAATCTATTCGCTCGTTGGAATTTCCGCATTGTGGTTACTTTTCATTTGGGCAACGTACCATCCGTTCAAGGTGGTAGAATAAAAAAAGAAACTCTTTCTTCGGAAAGAGTTTTTCTTTTACTATTATTCTTTATAATCTTTTAGCGACTTTTTAAGTTTTAAATAAATCGGCGTTCCAAACACGTAGACCGAAACCCC
>JAGCLN010000042.1 GCA_017646945.1 Clostridia bacterium
ACGCCGTTATACCGCTTTGAAAAACTCTCGGCAATCTTTCTTAAAAAGGTGTATCTACTGCCCGTTCCACCCTCGAAAGAATCGGCGTGCCAAAGAGTTAAAATAACGGTAGAATCCCCGCTTTTTTCACCGCTTTTCCGAGTTAAAAACGGGGCGGAAAAGATAACGCCAAGCGTTAAAATAAAAACTATTACCGTTAAAAACTTTTTCATACTTATAGGTATTTTTAAAAGCCTAATTTTATGCAAACAAAAAAACCGTGTAAAAACTACACGGTTAATTTTATTATATAATATTAAACTTTTCGGCGTTTTTAAGAAATAGTTTTTCAGCCGTTTCCTTACCGAAACGCTTAGCAACTATTTTGTAAGCCTGTTCTAAGGATTCTTGCCTACCATAATGTGTGTCGGTTGCAACGAAATCAACAAGCCCGCTCTTTATTGCAGCAAAAACCTTTTTCTTGAATGCCCTGCCGTACTTTCCGGTAACGCTTGCCGCGTTTACTTGAATAAGCGCGCCGTCGTTCTTTAAAGAAATTAAGGTGTTAGCCGAAAGGTACTTATAGCGTTCAATATGAGCAATTACTGGAATATAACCCATTGCTTTAATGTTATAAGCGAAATCTGCGATATCAGAGTATTCAAAGTAGTCAAAATCTAAAAATACGTATTTTGAATCGTTAAAAGTTAAAAGATTTCCGTTTTTAAGGTCTTCATAAATCTTACTGTCACACAGTATTTCTTGACCAAGATAAACTTTAACCGGAATATTTTGCTCTTTAACTGCTATTTGGAACTTTTCAAATTCTTGCTTGACTTTTTCGGTATTATTTCCATATACGCCACGCTTAAAGTGGGGGGTTAACACAACGTTGGTTATGCCGTACTCAGCAGCGCGTTTTAACATTTCAAAAGACTTTTCGTAAGAATCGCTCCCATCATCAACAAAAGGTAAAATATGAGAGTGAATATCCGTCATTTTTAATTTTCCTCTGCGTAGTGATTTTTAAGGTTACGATAGTAACGAGTGTTATAATACCCGCCGTAACGCGATGAGAACTTACCTGAGTTTTTATAGGTAATTACCGTTCCTAAAATGTTTTCGTTAGCCTTTTTCATAAGTTCGTACGCTTCTTTTAATTGAGAACGACGAGTAACGCCTATGCAAGCAACGAAAATAATAACGTCACTAATTCCCGAGAAGTGAATATAGTCAGATACCAAAAGTACGGGCGGACAGTCGAAAATAACCAAATCGTATTCCTTTCTAAGCCCTGCAATCAATTCTTTAAACTTATCGGAAGTAAAGATGATTGACGCATTGTGAGTCGCCTTACCACGATTGATAATATCAACGCCGTAACTCGTCTTTTTAATAATATCTTCCCTACTGCATTCGCCGAGCATATACTCGGAAATACCGTTGAAGTTTTGAACTTCAAAAATTTTGTGAACCTTAGGTCTTCTAAAGTCAAGGTCTACTACGATTACTTTCTTACCGCTCTTTGCAAGCGCGACCGCGGTGTTTGCCGCTACCGTTGACTTGCCTTCGCCAGATACCGCCGATTCGAACTGGAACACTTTGTTCTTGCCGTTATCCGATGAGAAAATAATATTGTCTTTAAGCCTATTGTAATTTACCGTTTCGCCCAAACCGGAATTGATAACAATCTTTGGAACGTCAGTATCGATATCGGGGGCTTTGTTGAATAATTTTCTTTTAAGCATTTGCCGTATCCCCCTTCTTTTTATCTATTTTTTCACGATTGTCTAAGTTAGACGAAATGTCAATCGTTGCGATAATTTGATTATCGGTTATACTTTCAACTTGTTCCTTAGTGGAAATTGCATCGCTTAAAATGTTCTTGATAAGAACGAAGATAATCGCAACTACGATACCGATTAAAGTTGCAAGCATTACCGTTCTCGTTCTGCCGGTTGCCATAGAAACGTCTGATGGCGACGCGTCTGAATAAACGAAGATTTTTTCACTTAAATAACCGTACTTAATCTTTTGGTTTCCGTTTGCATCTTCAACGGTTGCGGTGTTGATAGTTTCAATACTCTTAGTAACGTAATCGTTAAGAGTTTTTGCAACTTCGTGCTTGATAGCCGCCTTATCACCGCCTTGTTGACTGTAAGTATAAGTGATTGAGAAATACGGCGAATCTTCGTTAACGATAAAGTTGATACTACCTTTAAGATAAATACCCGCCTTGTTAACTTCGTTTAACACTTCGTTACTCGTAAATACCGGTTTACATTGTGGAACGAGCATCGCGCAATATTGATACGCAACGTGCTCTGAAATACCTTCCGTATTAAACCCGTCTTTATCTTCCGTGTAAAGCTTATCGGTAAAGATATACGCATCAACTCTTGCAGTATAATTAGTTTTTTGATATCCAAGCGCGTAAAGTACGCCAAGACCTGCAAAAAGTATGGTAATAACGATAATCCACACTAATCCTTCTCTTAAAGTTTTAAATATTTCACCTAAAGAGAGTTTGCTTTCTTTCCCTTGAACGTTCATTTCTTTTTCGTCCATGACAAATTACTCCTTATCATTCTAAGTATATTATATACATAACGCGCGATTAAGTCAAGCGCGGTTTTTATTTCTTGCCCTTTTTAACCCTAATCGCCCTGATTTCCTTTTCGTAACCTAATTCGGTCGGTTCGTAGAACACTTGACCCCTTACTTTTTTAGGCAAGTATTCCTGTTCAACGTAACCGCCGTAATCGTGGGGATATTTATACTCGGCGCTTAGTTTTTTGCCTTCCGCCCCAAGATACGATGGATTTATAAGATACGGCGGAATATCGTCGTCTCTAATCTCGGTAGCCGCGCTACGAGCCTTGTCAAGCGCAACTATTACGCTGTTTGACTTGTGCGTTTCGCAAACGTAAATTATCGCTTGCGATAAAGGTATTAAACCTTCGGGTTGACCTATGTTTTGAAGCGCGGTCATTGCGCTCGTTGCTATAACCAAAGCGTTGGGGTCTGCAAGACCAACGTCTTCCGCCGAGTGAACCACAAGCCTTCTTGCTATAATCATCGGGTCAAGACCGCCTTGAATTAAGCGTTGGCTATAATAAAGCGCCGCATCGCTATCGCTCCCCCTTAAACTCTTGCAAAATGCCGAAAGTAAATGGTAATAGCCGTTTTCATCAATGGATAACGCCTTTTTTTGAATTGATTGCTCGGCGTCTTTTAAAGTGATTTCAACAACTCCGTCTTCGTTAACGGGGGTTGTGAGCGCGGCAAGTTCTATGGCGTTGTAAGCCGTTCTTAAATCGCCTGCGGAAGTTACCGCTATATGATTATACGCATCTTCGCTAACTAATAAGCTCATATTTCCAAGCCCGCGCTTTTTATCTTCAACCGCCTTTTTTAATGCGTTTTTGATAATCTCGGTAGACAGGCTCTTAAACTCGAACACACGGCACCTTGAAATTATAGCCGGCGTCATAGCAACGTAAGGATTTTCCGTTGTTGAACCGATAAAGATAACCGTTCCACGCTCGATTGACGGAAGTAAACTATCTTGTTGCGTTTTGTTAAACCTATGGCACTCGTCAAGAAGTAAATAAGTTCTCTTGCCGTAAGTTTTTAAATCAACTTCGGCTTGCTCAATCGCCTTCTTAACGTCCGCCACACCGCTCGTTACGGCGTTTAACTTAACAAAGTTACCGCTCGTTGAAGCAGCAATAATGTTTGCAAGCGTAGACTTTCCCGTTCCCGGCGGACCGAAAAAGATGCAACTTCCAAGCTTGTCGGAAACGATTGCCCTTTTTAACAAACTACCGTCGCTTGCAATATCCGCTTGACCCAAAAACTCCCTTAAAGTTTCCGGACGCATTCTCTCGGCAAGCGGAATTTTATCGTAATTTTTTTCTTCGTTTAAAGTATCGAAAAGCGTATACATAATTACCTGTTTAATCTAATATAGTTTACTATGAAAAATCTTTTGAAAAATAGAGAAAAATCTCTAAATACCGCATTAGCGGTAATACTTATCTTCTTAATAATCGCCCTCTCGGTTTTCCCCGACGTTTATTCCAAGGTAACCCTTAGCGGAATTCTACTTTGGGCAACGGCGGTTTTACCGTCGTTACTGCCGTATTTTTTTCTAACGGCGCTCCTTACTAAAATCAACGTTCTATCCGAGTTTTGCAACGCCCTTTCGCCTATTGCGAAAAAACCGTTCCGCCTTGGCGGTAGCGCCGTTTACGCCTTTTTAACGAGCGTATTGTCAGGATACCCCGTAGGCAGTAAAATTATCGCGGACCTTTACGGCGAAGATATGATATCTATCGGCGAAGCCACGAGAATGAGCGTGCTTTGTTCAACTTCCGGCCCGTTGTTTATTATCGGCGCGGTGGGAAGCGCTATGTTCAAGAGTAAAACCATAGGTTTTATTCTTTATATCACTCACGTTCTTTCCGCAATATTGACCGCCCTTATTTTTAGAAACGTTGGCGGTGATAAGAAAGACTATTCGCCTAAAACTTACGCTTGTAAAGACGATAACGCCCTTTATAACGCCGTTTATTCATCGGTTATATCCGTGCTTATCGTAGGCGGATTCGTGAGCGTATTTTTCGTTATATCGGAGATACTTGTAGACTTTAAAATCTTATACCCTTTAAGCCTGTTTTTAAGTTCTATATTTAGTGGAATCGGCGGAAGTATTGCCGAAGGCACGGCGGTTTCCGTTGGAATAATCGAGTTTACCAAAGGTTGCCAACTTCTATCTAATATAGGCGCAACTCCGCTACCCGTTTCACTCGCTTGTTTTTTAATAACTTTCGGTGGGCTTTCCGCAATACTTCAATCGCTAACCTTTTTAGTAAAAGCAAAAGTAAGCGCAAAATTTTTTATACTCGGCAAACTTACACAAGGCGTAATCGCGGGGGTTTTATGCTATTTTACTTGCCTGATTTTTTTATAATATCGCAAACGCACCGAGAAAGCATTTGCCCGCTTTTTAATGCGGATAACAAATCTTTTTTAACCGCGGTTGAACTAACTTCTTTCAAGTCTTCACTACACGGGATATACAAGGTTACGATTTCAGGATAAAGGGAAAGATTGAACTCGTGCATACGGTTTTCATACTCGTAATCGGTGGCGTTCCTAACTCCCCTAACGGTATAGATTATACCTTCCTTTTTCATAAGGTCAACGAGCATACCTTCGTGGTAAACTACCTTTACGTTAGAATAGTTACCGCTTACGCAATTCAACATTTCAAGCCTTTCTTCAACGGAAAACATAGTTTTCTTCTCGGCGTTTATGCAAAGCGCAACCAAAACTTCATCAAACAACTTAGAAGCCTTTTCTATTACCTTTTCGTGCCCTTTAGTAACGGGGTCAAAAGTCCCTGCGAAAACACACTTTTTCATACTTTCACCTTGTAAAAATCAAAAATCGCAATTCCGTATTTTCTACTGTCGTAAAGCTCGAACCCGTCAACTTCCTTGGACGGTTTGTCCGCCTTATGCTCGTAAATGAACACGCCGTTTTCAGTAAGCAAACGCCTTTCTTTAACGATAGTTAAAACGCTTTCAATACCGCTAAACTCGTAGGGCGGGTCGAAGAAGATATAATCAAAAACCTTGTCCGTCCCCCTTAAAAAGTTTTCGGCGGAAGATTTTACAAAAGTTTGGCTTACGCCGATTGAAAGCGCGTTTTCTTTTAAAAGTTTTAAACTCTCGTTTGAAATATCAACGAAAGTTACTACCCTTGCACCCCTTGAATAACTATCAAGCCAAACAGAGCCCG
>JAGCLN010000043.1 GCA_017646945.1 Clostridia bacterium
AACCGTTTTAAACCACAAAGAATACTCGAAATCTTCTTCACTATCCACACTTTCCACTTGAAGTTTTTTTGGCGCGTACGCCTTTACGTTATTAGGTATAACTTCTATCCTACAAACGAAATATCCGCTTCTTTCCCTTGCTTCAATATAGCCTTCGCTTTCAAGTAAAGAATAAGCGTTCATTATCGTTATTTGGCTACACCCCGTAAGGTCAGCCATAACGCGCTTGGACGGAATTTTATCCCCCGCCTTGTAAACGCCACCCAAAATTTCACTTTTAAGTTTTTCGTAAACGGCTAAATACTTTTTCATCTGGTTATATAAAAAACTCCAAATTTGATTATTTTAATAATATCACAAGTAGTGTATACTGTAAAGCATATAGGAGAAAAATTATGAAAGATATTAAAGTTTTAACTATTCAGGATATTTCTTGCGTTGGTCAATGCTCTTTAACGGTAGCGTTGCCTATTATCTCTGCTTGCGGAGTAGAAACTTGCGTTTTACCGTCTGCGGTTTTATCAACTCACACCGCAGGGTTTAAAAACTTCACTTTCCGTGATTTAACGAGCGATATTCCCGCAATCTTTAACCACTGGAAAAACGAAGGTTTGAGTTTTGACGCGGTTTACACCGGTTATTTAGGTAGCGCCGAGCAAATTGAATATATGATTACGCTCGCTAAAAATTCTATCAAAGACGGCGGTAAGTTCATAGTAGACCCCGCTTTTGCAGATAACGGTAAACTCTACCCTGCGTTCGATTTAAATTACGTTAACGAAATGAAAAGGCTCGTTGCCGTTTGTGACGTAGTTGTTCCCAACCTTTCGGAAGCGTGCTTCCTTTGTGGTATTGAATATAAAACGGAATATGACGAATCGTACGTTAAGTCGGTAGTAGACGGGCTTGTTAGCCTTGGCGCAAAGTCGGTAGTATTAACGGGTATCGGTTACGAAAAGGGTTATACCGGCATCGTAACTTTTGAAAACGGCGTTTACTCTTACTACAAGCACGAATTCTTACCCAACAGTTGCCACGGCACAGGCGATATTTACGCATCGGCTTTCGTTGGCGCGGTTGTTAACGGAAAGAGTTTGTACGACGCATCCGTAGTAGCGGCTGACTTTACCGTGCTTGCTATTAAAGAAACCGCTAAGTACGATAATCACTGGTACGGCGCTAAGTTTGAACCGGTACTTTATAAACTCAATTCACTCATAAACGGTTGACATTAAATTTTTTATATGATAATATAAACTCGATAGGCAAAAGAATAGTTAACTATAATTGAGCCAAGGCGAAAGAATAAGCAACAAATGATTAGCGTTGATTATGATTGAGCCAAGGCGAAAGAATAAGCAACAAATGATTAGCGTTTACGCGCTTTGATGAGAAAAAAGCAGAAAAAGGCAAGCGTTCTAGTGAGGGCGCATACTCTTGCGGTCTGTAACCGAACTAAACACTTGAAATTTTTCAATGTTTTTCCATCAAAAATTAATCGTTGATTATGATTGAGCCTATATCTAAACCGATGAGAAAGAGTAAGTAGGTTGCGTAACCTTTTGCAAAGAGAACCGTAGGCGGTGAGATTACGGTGAAAAGAGCGCAGTTGAATGGACTTTCGAGGGCGAGCGGAAAAACCTTTTAGGTTGAGTATGTAAGACGGGGTGACTATCCGTAACAAATAGTCGGCATATATAGGTATGCGTAAAGTGGGCGCGTTAGCGCCAAGCCGGGTGGCACCACAGGTATTAAAATTTCCTGTCCCAGCAATTATTAAATTGCAGGGGCAGTTTTTTTATAAATTAAAACTGCTCCAAGGAGTGTAACAAATGTTAAACAAAGAAATCCCTTACAAAATCTATCTTGAAGAAAGCGAAATGCCTACGGCATGGCTTAACCTTCGCGCGTTTATGGATAAAAAACCCGCGCCACTTTTAAGCCCCGCAACTTTAAAACCGATTACGCACGAAGAACTCTCTAAAGTGTTCTGCGCTGAACTTGCCCGCCAAGAACTTGACGATACTACTAAGTATATTGAAATTCCTAAGGAAATTAGGGATTTTTACAAGATGTATCGCCCTGCCCCGCTCGTTCGCGCGTACTGTTTAGAAAAGGCGCTTCAAACCCCTGCTAAAATTTATTATAAGTTTGAAGGCAACAACACTTCGGGCTCACACAAGTTAAACTCGGCTATCGCTCAAGCCTACTACGCTAAGGAACAAGGTTTAAAAGGCGTTACCACCGAAACGGGCGCAGGTCAATGGGGAACTGCACTTTCAATGGCTTGCTCGTACTTTGGGCTTGACTGCAAGGTGTTCATGGTAAAATGCTCGTACGAGCAAAAACCGTTTAGACGCGAAGTTATGAGAACTTACGGCGCTAACGTAACCCCTTCTCCATCAATGACTACTGAAGTCGGTAAGAAAATTAACGCCGAATTCCCGGGAACTACCGGCTCTCTCGGTTGCGCTATTTCCGAAGCGGTTGAAGCGGCTACCTCGCTTGACGGATATCGTTACGTTTTAGGTAGCGTTTTAAACCAAGTTTTACTTCATCAATCAGTTATCGGCTTAGAAACGAAAACCGCGCTTGATAAATACGGCATTACCGCCGATATTATTATCGGTTGTGCCGGCGGTGGCTCTAACCTTGGCGGTCTTATCTCTCCGTTTATGGTAGAAAAAATGCAAGGTAAAAAGGACTATCAAATTATAGCGGTAGAACCTGCGTCTTGCCCCACTTTAACCCGTGGCGTTTACGCTTACGACTTCTGCGATACCGGTAAAGTTTGCCCATTAGCAAAGATGTATACTTTGGGTAGCGGTTATATTCCGTCTTCAAGCCACTCGGGTGGTTTAAGATACCACGGTATGACCACCACTTTATCCGAACTTAAAGACCAAGGTCTTATGGAAGCAAGGTCAGTTGAACAAACGGAAGTATTTAAAGCGGCTACCACCTTTGCAAGAGTTGAAGGCATACTTCCCGCGCCCGAAAGCGCGCACGCAATCAAGGTTGCCGTTGACGAAGCCTTAAAGTGCAAAGAAACGGGCGAAGAAAAAACTATCGTGTTCGGCTTAACGGGTACGGGCTACTTTGATATGTACGCTTACCAAAAGTATAACGACGGCGTTATGTCAGACTATATTCCCACCGATGCGGAAATTAAAAAATCTACCGATAAACTTCCCAAAATCTAAAATAAATAATAAAAAAAGAACTTGGAATCTTCCAAGTTCTTTTAATTTTTAGTAAATGAATAAGATTACGGGGTTTAATACGACTGCCGACTGTTTAAGAGTGATTTTATCGCCGTTTTGAGTAAACTTAACTTTAACTCTTTCACCCTTTTCGTTGAGTTTGAATACTTTTTTAACCTTTTTGTTGACTACAAGTTCAATTTCTTCAACGGGGTCTGCACATTCGTTGATAATGGAAACGAAGTAGCCACCGTCAGTCATTTCAGCAACTTTTAAGTAAATTTCTTCATCACCGGGGAAGTAAACTAAATCTTCACCGCACTCTTTTAAAATTTGAATTAACTGTTGTTTTCTTGAATAGGTAAGGAAAGAATATCCTTCCATTATATTGTGCATAACAGCAGGAGTACCCGAGAAGGTATATACCGTACCGCCAAGAGAGTTTTTGTATCTAACCGCGCCGGGATATAAGTCTTTAACAGGCGCGCCGTAAGTTGAGTTTACCACCATTGAAAGTGCTTCAACGCCATCGGCAATAGGCACGATTTCAAGCCCGTTCTTTTGAACGCCCGTTCTTACGCCGTTGGCATAAATTTTTTCGCCCATAGCGGTAGGACCTTCCCACTTGCGAACGTTAACGCCTAAATACTCGCCGTAGCCCATTTCGATAAGGGTTTTTGCAGTATCGCCTGCGATAATGAACTTGCCGGAAAGAAGTTTGATAATTTCCTCGTGAGTTAAGTATTTAACGTTTTCGCCGTTATATACGCAAGCGTTCTTGACTTCATCGGTAAATGCTACGGGAAGACCTAAAACTTCAAGTGCGTGCGTTATCCAAGCATCGCCGGGGCTATAATGGAATTCAACTTCGGGGTCGGCAGGGAAATAGCAAGTAAAACCACGCCATTTTAATGTGGGGGCAATCCTTGCGATTTCTTCATAAAAATCACGATGCTTTGCAAGAATTTTTCTATACGCTATTCCGCTTTCGGGTTCGTAAGGCGTTCTCGTAAGCCATTGTTTTGCACCTGCAACGCCTTCCATAAGCGAGCAAGTAAAATGACTGTGAAGGGCGTGAGCCGTAGTACTATAACGGTTTTGCGGACAGGTATCCGTTTCCGCAAGAACGTAATCGGCATACTTTCTAAGTTTGATTGCTTGACGCGCCGCGCGATAAGAATCGTAACTGTAATATCTTGTGCCTTGCGTTGAATAGTGGCCGTTATTAAGCCTTATTACAACGGGGTTCTTTTCGCCCGATAAAATCTTAGCAACTTCCGCATCGTGAATAGCGTTAAAGCCACCGCAACAGTAAGAACCTTGAATATAGGGGTCAACCTTATCAATTTCTTCACGGATAATTTGAGCAACTTCCTTTATAGGCTCGTGGTTAATTCTAACGAATATATCGTAGTACTCTTTACTCTTTTCGTCACCTTTTGAAATAGCGTCAAAAAGTTCTTCACGGGTAAAGTTAGTGCCGGCAATTTCGTTAAACTTTTTCATGTGAAGGGGGCAAGCGCAACCGGCACCCTCTCTCGTTAAAAGTCTAAAATCATCGTCTATCATAATGGCAGACGGTCTGCATTCGGCAATCGTTTTAGCAACGTTTCTTATATAATCTCTAAACCCTTCGTCATAGGGGCAAACAACGTTTCTTTCCGTACCGCCCTTATAGTCAACGTATCTTTGGTAAGGGAATAATTGAGCCAACTTCCAACCGTGGCCGATTGTTGCCTGCATTAACACGCCACTTGGAACGCCCATAGCATCGAGTTTTGCTTTATACTTTTTGTAACTATCGCAAAGACCCGTAACTTTATCTACAACGGGGTTGCATTCGGGAACGAGCGTCATACAAAACAGAGGGCAAGTGCAAACGCCTTTTTCATATTGCTCTTTAATATCAATGCAGTTTGCATCAATATGCTCGTCGCCATTAAACTTCATTATCGAGTACAAAATAAGGTTTCTTTTCTTCATAAAAGCTCTCCTTTTATTTAAGTCACTTAAATAATACCATAAATTTTCAGCAAAAACAATGTAAAATCAATCAAAGTATATGTAAATTTTGTCAACTTAAAAACCTACGGATAATTCCGTAGGTTTACTTTTATTCATCTTGAGTTTTATTTTTCTTCTTTGCTAAATCAAAGATAACGCCTATGCCCATAATTACGGCAAACACAATAAGATAGAATAATACGGGGAAACTAAACTTGCCAACTAACTTTGCATCGTTAAACGGAATAACGCCGTGAGCGTAAACTGCGGCAAACACCATAAACAAGCAAGAAATAATCGCCAAGATAGGAAGCACGAAGCGTTTGAAAGTTCCCATCTTCTTTTCACTCTTCATCCAAATGATAAACATTGGGATATACATTGCGTAAATGGTTATAATAGGAAGTTCAGACGAGTCAAAGTTGAATAAGCCGAACCAACCGTTAGTTAAGTTTGCGCCGTAGAAATATAAAAGCCAAAATACCGTTATAAGTAAGCCGTAAACCGCTGAGTTTGAAGTTGCGTTAGTCTCTTTATCAATCTGGATAAAGAGTTTGGGGTTAGGGCCTTCGTTACGAACGGCAAGCGCGTACATACCGCGAGTTTCCGCCATCATAAGCCCGTTAAGCGTACCTAAGCAAGATACTACTATGCAGATATTTAAAAGAGTGCCTGCAACCGAACCGAAGATGTTTCTAAACGAAACGTAAACGCCGTCATCAGTAGCTAAAACCCCAAGGCTTGCGCCACCGCCAAGACCGATATTGAATAAAACGTAAGCGATAATAACCACCGTTGAACCTATAACAAGCGCGATAGGTAAGTTCTTTTTAGGGTCTTTAAGTTCAGCGTTTATCGAAGTTGCGCATATCCAACCTTCGTATGCGAAAACCGATGCTACAACGCCTGCGAATAATCCGCCACCGAACGTAATTGAATCGCCTTCGGGTAAAAGGCTAGTAACGTTAGTCGCCAAAGTGCCGTTGAATAAACCAACGATACTACCAACCACCGCCATTAACACGATAGGAACGAGTTTTATAAACGTTGCGCTCGTTTGGAATATGCCTGCAAGTTTAGGGGCAAGAGCGTTCATAGCGTAAACGCCGATTAAAAACGCGCCTGCAAGAGTCATAACTTCAGGGCCAACGTTACTCCAACCTACCATTTCGCCAAAATATCTTGCAGATACCCAAGCGAGAACGCTCGTCATAGCAGGGTAATAAATATTTACTAAAAACCAAGCAAGGTAATACGCGTATCTTTTACCGCAAGTTGCTTCCGCATAGTCAACAACGCCACTAACCTTTTCATACTTGGTTGCCATTACCGAAAACTGTAACGCACAAAAAAGCATTACTATACCGGTTAACGCCCAAGCGAGAATTCCAAGCGTCATATTGCCACCGGTTTGGGTAAGCACCTTTGCGCCTTTGAAGAATACGCCCGAACCGATAACCGTGCCTACCACCATACAAATAGCGGTAACAAGCCCGTACTTTCTAGTCAATTTTTCCATAAGTCTTTTCCTTTTATTATACGGCTTTTGCCGTCTATTAAAAATTATAGCATACGCTATGCTTAATGTAAAGTTTATTATTTATTCAATAATAACGTAGCCAAAGCCTTCGCTATCTAAATTTTCAAGTTCGCCCCA
>JAGCLN010000044.1 GCA_017646945.1 Clostridia bacterium
AAGACAAGGCTCGTTAGCAAGCCGTTGGGCGTAATAGACCTTTTTGGTCATTACGGTCACGGATTGATAACAGAAACGCAGTATTGCGCCGTTTATAACGGATTAAAATTTAAGACGTTAGAAACAAGTTAGGCGAGGCTCGACGGCAAGCCTATGGACACAATAGACCTTTTGGTCATTGGGGTCATAGGTTGACGGCAGTAAACACAGCCTAACGCCGTTTATAACGGATTAAAAACGCAGTTTATAACGGATTAAAATCGCAATAAATACAATGATACCCACCATCCTCACCTTTTTTAAAGAGATGGGGAAGTTCTTGTTCGGTGGACGTGATACAAGCGGGATTTGAACACTTTTTGTCGATAAGTTCACCAACGGGATTTGAAGAAGGCGTTTTATCGTTTAAAAGTTTTAAAATTAAAGCCATACGCATAAGTTTACCGTTTTCAACTTGCTTAAAATAACAAGCGCGCTTATCTTGGTCTATCTTAACGGAAATTTCATTTACTCTTGGAAGCGGATGTAAGATTGCCATATTTTCCTTGGCGGTGATAAGTTTATCAGGGGTTAAGATATAGCTATCACGAAGCCTTAAATATTCGTTTTGGTCGGCAAATCTTTCGCCTTGAACTCTCGTCATATAAAGCACGTCAAGTTCAGGGATAACGCTTTCTAAATCGGTGGTTTCAACGTAATCCATACCGAATTTATCTAATACGTCAGTCTTCATATAGTCAGGGAGTTTTAATTCGTTTGGTGAGATTAAAACTATTTTTACACCGCTATATCTTGACAACGCGTTAATGAGAGAGTGAACGGTTCTACCGTACTTTAAGTCACCGCAAAAACCGATTGTAAAGTTGTTTAAACTACCCCTTTCACGACTAATAGTTAAAAGGTCGGCAAGGGTTTGAGTGGGGTGACAATGCCCACCGTCACCAGCGTTGATTACGGGAATACTACCCGCTACGCTTGCAACGTATGGCGCGCCTTCTTTGAAATGGCGCATAGCCATAATATCGGCGTAAGTACTGATTACCTTTGCGGTATCGGAAACGCTTTCGCCCTTGCTTGCGGAAGAACTTGACGCCGACGAAACGCTTATAACTTGACCGCCTAAGCGGAGCATAGCCGTTTCAAAACTAAGCCTTGTTCTTGTAGACGGCTCAAAGAATAAAGTTGCAAGTAATTTACCCTTGCACTTTTTAGAGTATTTTTTTGGGTTTTTTAAAATATCTTTGGCGGTGGCGATAAGTTCGTCAATTTCCGCTACGGATAAATCGAGAATATCTATAACGCTTCTCATAACTGCTCCTTATTTTATCCAAGATTCATCAGAAGGGTTGTTGCGGAAAGCAATAAGCCTTGCAACGTCTTCTTCCTTGATGTAATTTTCTTTTGCGGCAACTTCGGCGATAACGTCAAAATTAGTTAAGGAAACGTTTTTAACGTTTGCTTCTTCAAGCCTTACTAAGCCTTTTTTCATACCGTAAGTAAAGATTGAAACAACGCCTAAAACTTCCGCGCCTGCTTCTCTTAATACGTTAACTACTTCGATAACTGAACCACCGGTAGAAATAAGGTCTTCAACAACTACTACTTTTTGACCTTTTTCAAGCTTGCCTTCAATTTGGTTTTGCCTGCCGTGGTCTTTTGCGCCAGAGCGAACGTAACCCATTGGCATACCAAGAATATGAGCGGTGATAGCCGCGTGAGCGATACCTGCGGTTGAAGTTCCCATTAAAACTTCTGCATCAGGATAATTTTCTTTAATTAAGGTTGCTAAACCATTTTCAACGTCACATCTAACCTTAACGGAAGTAAGAGTTAAACGATTATCGCAATAAACGGGGCTTTTAATTCCGCTTGCCCAAGTAAAAGGTTCTTCGGGGCGGAAAAATACCGCCTTGATTGACAATAAGTCTTTTGCAATAAGTTCTTGTAAATTAGTCATAATTATTCTCCTAAAAATTCCTTAACACATTGTTTGTATGCAACAACGGGGTCTACCGCGCCGGTAATTGACCTACCAACTACGATATAGTCTGAACCGATTTCCCTTGCGAGCGCAGGTGTGGTAACGCGCTTTTGGTCGCCTACCGCATCGCCTGCAAGTCTTACGCCCGGAGTTACGGTTAAGAACTTCTCACCGCAAACGCCGTGAACTTTGCCTGCTTCAAGCGGTGAACATACAACGCCGTCAAGCCCTGCAAGTTTAGCGTTGGACGCATAGTGCATAACGACCTTGTCAATAGGTTCTTTGATTAAAAGGTCGTTTTCCATACTTTCTTGGTCGGTTGAAGTAAGTTGCGTAACGGCGATAAGTAAAGGCCTTGTTCCGTCTGCCCTTGTTAAGCCTTCAAGCGCGGCTTTCATCATATTGATAGTACCGCTTGCGTGAAGGTTAGTCATATCAACGTCAAGTTCCGATAAAACTTTCATTGATTTTTTAACGGTGTTAGGAATATCGTGAAGTTTAAGGTCTAAAAAGATTTTATGCCCACGCTTTTTGATTTCTCTAACGATTTCAGGACCTGCGGAATAGTAAAGTTCCATACCGATTTTAACAAACGGCTTGCAATCGGTGAACTTATCTAAAAATTCAAAAACTTTTTCTTTATTATCAAAATCAAGCGCAATAATTACGTCTTTATTCATACTCTTGCTCCCCCTATAATTTCTTTGAGTGATTTTATTTTATATTTTTCCATAACCCTTGGCAAATCGAGAATAATATCGCGACAAGCGTAAGGGTTAACTAAGTTTTGAGCGCCTACTTCAACGGCGGTTGCGCCGGCAAGCATCATTTCAATAACGTCTTCCGCACTCGCTACACCACCCATACCAACAACGGGAATTTTCACCGCGCCTGCCACTTGGTAAACCATGCGAAGGGCTACCGGAAAGATTGCGCTACCCGAAAAACCGCCCATTACGTTTTTAATGATAGGTTTTTTGCGGTTAAGGTCAATTCTCATACCCAAAAGGGTGTTGATTAAACTGATACCGTCTGCGCCCGCGTCTTCACACGCTTTGGCGATTGAAACGATATCCGTTACGTTTGGCGAAAGTTTAATAATAACGGGTTTAGTGGTTACCTTTTTAACGGCTTTGGTAACTTCATAAGCAGCCGAAGGCTGTGTGCCGAAACTCATACCGCCACCGTGAACGTTTGGGCAACTGATATTTACTTCAAGCCAACCCACTTGGTCTTCTTTATCTAAAAGGGCGCAAGTATAAGCGTAATCTTCCACCGAAAACCCGCTAACGTTTGCCATAACTTTTTTATTAAAGCACTTTTTGAGTTTGGGAAGTTCTTCCGCTATAACCTTTTCAACGCCGGGGTTTTGAAGCCCTACCGCGTTTATCATACCCGAAGTACACTCGGCGATACGCGGAGTGGGATTGCCAAACCTTGCATCTTTGGTTGTGCCTTTGAAAGAGAAAGTGCCGAGCATATTGATATCGTAATACTCGTTAAACTCGTAACCGTAACCAAAAGTTCCGCTTGCGGGAATAACGGGATTGTCAAGCTCGATACCTAATAAATTAACTTTCATATCTACCATAACAATTCCCCCTTTTTAAGCACGGGGCCTTCTTTACAAATACGCTTGTTTCCGGTTAGCGTTTGGCAAGAACAACCCATGCACGCGCCAAAGCCACAGCCCATACGCTCTTCAAAACTCATTTCGCCATCGGTTACGCTTGCGTTAAATACCGCTTTGAGCATTGGTTCGGGACCGCAAGTGTAAAAATAGGAATAGTTTAAGTTTTTCATAGCATCGGTTACGAAACCTTTAATACCGTAACTTCCGTCAACGGTTGTTACGTAAACGGTTGCGCCAAGGTCTTTAAACTCTTTTTCGTAAAAGATTTCCGCAGTAGCGTTAAAACCTAAGATAACCGTAACTTTTTTTCCTAACGCGATAAGTTGTTTTGCGAGTTCGTACATAGGCGGAACGCCTACGCCGCCGCCGATAAGCAAGGGGGTTTCGCCTGCTAAACTAAGGTCGTAACCGTTGCCAAGGCAAGTGAGAAGGTCTAATACCTCGCCCTTTTGCATCTTGCTCATAACTTCGGTGCCCTTACCTACTATTTTGTAGATAATAGTAAGCAAATCGCCGCTAAGTTCGCAAACGGAAATAGGACGGCGAAGGAACAATCCGTCAATCTTGATATTGACGAACTGCCCTGCTTTTACGCCTGTTGTATCACCCTTTAAAACCATCTTCATAACGAGTGGGTTTAAGTGTGTATTTTCAATAATTTCAAAATATACTTGTTTCATTTTAACTATCAATCGTAGATACTGTGAAGGTGATTTCTTCTAATACGTCAAGAAGAACTTTAACCGTGTCAAGCGCGGTGAAGATTGTAACGTTATTTTCGGTTGCGGCACGGCGAATTTGCGTGCCGTCACTCGCTTCGTTGTGAGAAGATACGTCCTTAGTGTTGATAACGTAACTGATAACGCCTTCACGAATTCTATCAAGAATTTCATCATCGCCGTCGGAAAGTTTTTTAACGGCGCGAGTTTTAATACCGTTTTCTTTTAAGAACTTAGCCGTTCCGCTCGTTGCCATAATATTAAAGCCAAGGTTATAGAATCTTCTAATAAGCGGTAACGCTTCAGGCTTGTCTTTATCCGCAACGGTAACGAGAACCGTGCCGTAGTTTTGAACGCTCATGCCGGACGCTTGTAACGCCTTGTATAACGCTCTATAGAATTTATCGTCGTAACCGATTGCTTCGCCCGTTGACTTCATTTCGGGTGAAAGATATGCGTCTAAGCCCCTAAGTTTATTGAAAGAGAACACCGGAACTTTTACGTACCAACGCTTCTTTTCATCGGGATACATTTTGAAGATGCCTTGTTCTTTCAAGGTCTTGCCCATAATAACTTCGGTTGCGATATCGGCTAAACTGTAACCCGTTGCTTTGGAAAGGAAGGGTACGGTTCTTGAAGAACGGGGGTTTACTTCGATAATGTACACGTCGTCTTTTTCATCAACGATAAACTGAATATTGTATAAACCCTTAATGCCGATGCCAAGGCCGAGTTGCTTTGCGTATTGTAAGATAATGCCTTTTACTTTATCGGAAATACTGAAAGTGGGATAAACGCTAATCGAGTCACCACTGTGAATACCCGTTCTTTCAACGAGTTCCATAATGCCGGGAACAAATACGTCAACGCCGTCACAGATAGCGTCGATTTCCACTTCTCTACCTTGAATATATTTGTCAACGAGAACGGGCTTGTCTTCATCGATTTCAACGGCAGTTTTAAGATAATGGATAAGTTGCTCTTCGTTTGCTACGATTTGCATTGCTCTACCGCCGAGTACGAAAGACGGGCGAACGAGAACGGGATAGCCGATTTCTTTTGCCGCTTCGATACCGTCTTCAATCTTGGTAACCGCTTTGCCCTTTGCTCTTGGGATATTTAATTCGTTTAAAAGATTTTCAAACTCGTTTCTATCTTCCGCACGGTCGATTGCCGCACAATCGGTACCGATAATCTTAACGCCACGGTCGTGAAGGGGTTGAGCCAAGTTGATTGCCGTTTGACCGCCGAGCGATGCTACAACGCCTTCGGGCTTTTCAAACTCAACGATATTCATAACGTCTTCCGGAGTTAAGGGTTCAAAGTAAAGTTTATCAGCAGTAGTATAGTCGGTAGAAACGGTTTCGGGGTTGTTGTTGATAATGATTGCTTCGTAACCTGCGTTCTTGATAGTCATTACCGCGTGAACTGTTGAGTAGTCGAACTCTACGCCTTGACCGATACGGATAGGGCCTGCGCCGAGAACGATTATCTTTTTCTTGTTAGTTAAGATTGAAGCGTTTTCGCCGGTATACGAAGAATAAAAATACGGAATATACGCATTTGTGTGGCAGGTGTCAACCATCTTGAACGCGGGGAAAAGATTATTTTCCTTACGCATATTATAAACGTCTAACTCAGCGCAATTCCAAAGGCGAGCGATATACTTATCGCTAAACCCCATCTTCTTTGCCTTAGTTAAAGTTTCAACGTCTTTTCTTACGCGAAGAACTTCTTCCATATCGATAATGTTTTTGAACGCTTGAAGGAAGAACGGGGTTATCATTGTGATTTCGTGAATCTTTTCAATGGAAACACCGTGATAGATAAGTTCGGCAATAGCGAAAATGTTGTCTGAACGGAACTCTTTGATATAACCCAGAAGTTCTTCAACGCTCATATTGTCAAACTTAGAGTGGTAAATGTGGTTAGCGCCTATTTCTAACGAGCGAACGCCTTTTAAAAGGGCTTCTTCAAGGTTAGAACCGATACCCATAATTTCGCCCGTTGCTTTCATTTGAGTGCCGAGCTTGTTACTTGCAGAGGCAAACTTATCAAAGGGGAATCTTGGGAGTTTTGCGATAACGTAATCAAGTTTAGGCTCGAACGCCGCGTTGGTGTTTGCAATCTTGATTTCTTCAAGCGCCATACCTACCGCGATTTTTGCAGTTACCCTTGCGATAGGATAACCGCTCGCTTTTGACGCAAGCGCGGAAGAACGAGAAACTCTTGGGTTAACTTCGATAAGGTAATATTCAGACGAGTTGGGATTGAGCGCGAATTGAACGTTACAACCGCCTTCGATTTTAAGTTCTTTAATGAGTTTGATTGCGGAATCGTTAAGCATCTTTTCGTCTTTCTTGCTAAGCGTCATAATAGGCGCTACTACGCAAGAGTCACCCGTGTGAACGCCAACGGGGTCAATGTTTTCCATACCGCAAATGGTGATAGCGTGGCCGGTAGAATCGCGCATTACTTCAAACTCGATTTCCTTATAACCTTTTACGCTCTTTTCAATAAGAACTTGGTGAACGGGAGAAAGTTTAAAGGCGTTTAAGCCGATTTCAATAAGTTCTTCTTCGTTGTTTGCAAAACCGCCACCCGTACCGCCAAGCGTGAACGCAGGGCGAAGAACTACGGGGTAACCGATTCTATTAGCCGCTGATTTCGCTTCTTCGATTGAGTAGGTGATTTCAGACGGAATCGTGGGTTCGCCGATTGATTGACAAAGCTGTTTGAAAAGTTCTCTATCTTCAGCCCTTTCGATACTTTCGGAAGAAGTACCTAAAAGTTCAACGCCACACTCTTTTAAAATGCCTTTCTTTTCAAGTTGCATAGCAAGGTTTAAACCCGTTTGACCGCCGATACCGGGAAGTATTGCGTCAGGGCGTTCGTAACGAAGAATTCTTGCAACGTATTCAAGCGTTAAAGGTTCCATGTACACCTTGTCGGCAATGGTCGTGTCAGTCATAATAGTTGCAGGGTTCGAGTTAACAAGCACTACTTCGTAACCTTCTTCTCTAAGCGCTAAGCACGCTTGAGTTCCAGCGTAGTCGAATTCCGCCGCTTGACCGATAATGATAGGGCCTGAACCGATAATGAGTATCTTTTTTAAGTCTTTTCTCTTTGCCATAATTTTCTCCTTATATTTTGTAAACAACTTTACCGTTTAACGCGGTAAGGTAGCAGATTCCGTAAAAGTTCATATTTTCAAACGGCGTTGCCTTTCCAAGTGAAAGGAAGTCGCTCGGATTAACGGTGTAACTGTTTTCAAGGTCGAAAACGGTAAAGCCGTTATAGGGAATATTAAATCTCTCTCTTGGGTTTATCGCCATAAGTTGAACGAGTTTTTCAAGCGATATAATTCCCGTTTTAACAAGGTGGGTGTAACTTGCCGAAAAGGAAGTTTCCAGCCCAACCACACCAAACGCGCTCTTTTCTAAACCCTTTGACTTTTCTTCTTGGCTGTGGGGAGCGTGGTCGGTTGCGATTATATCGATAGTTCCGTCAACAACGCCTTCGATAAGCGCTTCTTTATCCTTAACTGAACGAAGGGGTGGGTTCATTTTGAACCTGCCGTGCTCTTGAAGGTCGCTATCGGATAAAATTAAGTAGTGGGGGCCCGTTTCACAAGTAACGTCTACCCCGTCCTTTTTCGCTTGGCGTATAAGGGAAACACTCTCTTTTGTTGAAATGTGGCAGACGTGATATTTAACGCCCGTCTTCTTAGCAAGGTTTAAATCCCTTTCAATTTGAGCGTATTCGCTCTCCGAGCATATTCCCCTGTGACCGTGCGCCTTGGCGTACTCGCCGTCGTGAATATATCCGCCTTTGAGCAAAGCGTTTACTTCACAATGCGCCGCAATTATCTTTCCGTTTGCTTTGGCTAAAAGCATAGCGTCTTCCATCATCTTATCGTCTTGCACGCCCCTACCGTCGTCTGAAAAAGCAACGGCGTTTTTTGAAAGAGTGGAAATATCAACGAGCTCATCGCCCTTTTCTTTCAAAGTGATTGACGCGTAAGGATAAACGGATATCACCGCGTTTTCTTTAATAAGGTCAAGTTGCGCTTGCAAGTTTTCTTCACTATCGGGAACGGGGTTTAAGTTGGGCATTGAACAAACGCTCGTAAACCCACCGCGAGAAGCGGATAAAGTGCCCGTTTTAATAGTTTCTTTATAGGAAAACCCCGGCTCTCTTAAATGAACGTGAACGTCACAAAAAGACGGGAAAGCCGTGAGCGTTTCCTTATTATATAAAGAAAAGGCGGGATTTTCTAATTGAGTTGCAATTTCCCCTTTTAAAAAATCGGGGGCAATAATATTCGTTTTTACCATATTAGTCTTTAATGTATACCGCGGTCTCGCCGTCAGTTTCGGCTAAGCATACCGCAACGCTTTCAGATTTAGATGTGGGAACGTTTTTCCCAACGTAGTCAGGGCGGATAGGAAGTTCTCTATGCCCACGGTCGATAAGCACGGCAAGTTGAAGTTCTTTGGGACGGGCGTAAGCAAAAGTCGCTTCAATCGCCGCCCTTGCCGTTCTACCCGTATACATAACGTCGTCAACGATAATAACCGTTTTATCACGAATATCGCAAGGGAACTTGCAATCACCTGCCGATACCGTTTTTTGATTTTGGTCAAGGTCGTCACGATGAAGGGTTATATCAATATAGCCAACCGGCACTTCAACGCCTTCAAACTTTTTTATGTTTTCATACAGTTTTTGGGCAAGCGGAACACCGCGTGTTTTAACGCCTAATAAACATACGCTTGATACGCCCTTATTCCTTTCAATAAGTTCGTGCGTTATGCGGGCAAGCGCTCTCGCTATTGCCGTTTCATCCATAATTAAAGTTCGTTTCGTCATAAAAAAACCTTGCCGATTTCGGCAAGGTAAACGTTTCGCTAAAATACACCCTTTGCTTATAAAAAGGGCTACCATATTAAACACGCTCTTGCCGATATCTCTGTATCGATTTAAAGATTATATTTATTATATATAATAAAGTTCCATTTGTCAAGTTATAAACGGATAACTTTAAAAATTTTTAATCGCTGTTTTTTTAATGGATTTTTATTTTTTAGAAAAAATTTAAGCCGTTAGTTACAAGTTAGGCAATACGGAATAGTCCGTAAAGTGATTTTGACTTGCCTATTTACGCTTATTGTTTGTTACCGCGCTCGGCAATGGAATTTACCATTGCCATCGCTCGTTGCCTTACCTAACCGCAAATATCCTAACTCAAAATTGCTTTGCACCTTAAAGGGTGTATATTTGAGTGGATTTTGGTAAAGGCGAGTGCCGTTGTATATCAATACTACAAACGAGCATTTGCCGTAAGACGACAAATATTCGCCCTTTAAGGCGCTTTACGGATTATCCCGTATTGCCTCAAGGCTCGCGAAGTTTTTTGGATGAGACTAACCTTGTTGGTTGTCGAAGTCAAAAAACAAAGCAGTAACGAAGATAGACGATGCAAATAACGGATTAAAAATTTAAGCCGTTAAAATGCTTAAAAATTAAGGCGTTAGAAACAAGTTATGCGCCGTAAATAACAGAATAAAAATTTAAGCCGTTAAAATGCTTAAAAATTAAGGCGTTAGAAACAAGCATAACGAGGCTCACGAAAAAAGGCGGGATTAGATTGACCTTTTGGTCATCTAAGTCCGCCTTTTAAGTAGAAACAAAGTTATGCGCCGTTTATAGCGTTTTAATTTCTGGGGTTTTTAATGTTCGCTTGCGCCGCAGCAAGTCTTGCAATGGGAACTCTGAAGGGTGAGCAAGATACGTAAGTTAAACCGATTTTGTGGCAGAATTCGATAGTAGAAGGGTCACCACCGTGTTCACCACAGATACCAAGCTTAATGTCAGGTCTTGTTTGCTTACCAAGAGTTGAAGCCATTTCAACAAGTTTACCAACGCCGGTTACGTCTAAACGAGCAAACGGGTCGCTTTCGTAAATCTTATTGTCATAGTAAGAATCAAGGAACTTACCAGCATCGTCACGAGAGAAACCGAAAGTCATTTGAGTTAAGTCGTTAGTACCGAACGAGAAGAATTCTGCTTCCTTTGCAATTTCGTCTGCAGTAAGAGCCGCACGCGGAATTTCAATCATAGTACCTACTTTGTATGTAAGGGCTTTGCCGGAATCAGCAATGCATTTGCCGGAATTAGCAATGCACTTGTCTGCAGTTTCGGTTACAACGTTTTTAACGAAAGCAAGTTCTTTAATTTCGCCAACGAGCGGAATCATAATTTCAGGAACAATATTCCATTCAGGATGACGAGCGGAAACAGCGAGAGCCGCTTGGATAACCGCTTGAGTTTGCATCTTAGCAATTTCAGGATAAGTAACTGCTAAACGGCAACCACGGTGACCCATCATGGGGTTGAATTCGTGAAGTGAAGAAATTACTGCTTTAAGGTCAGCAACGTCCATATCCATTTCTTTAGCAAGCGCTACGATATCGCCTTCATCAGTAGGAACGAATTCGTGAAGCGGCGGGTCAAGGAAACGAATAGTAACGGGGTTGCCTTCAAGCGCTTCGTAAAGTTCTTCAAAGTCACCTTGTTGCATGGGAAGAAGTTTAGCAAGAGCCTTTTCTCTTTGAGCAGCGGTCTTTGAAACAATCATTTCACGCATTGCTGCAATTCTATCGGGGTTGAAGAACATATGTTCAGTACGGCAAAGGCCGATACCTTCAGCACCGTAAAGTCTTGCTTGCTTAGCGTCAGTCGGGTTATCTGCGTTAGTTCTTACTTGTAACGCGCGGAACTTATCAGCAAGTTCCATAATTCTACCGAAGTAACCGGTTACGGTTGCTTCTACGGTAGGAATTGCTTCGCCGTAAATCTTACCGGTAGAACCGTCAATACTAATAACGTCACCTTCTTTAAATACTTTACCTGCAAGAGTGAAGGTCTTTGCTTCTTCGTTCATAACGATTTCGCTACAACCTGATACGCAACAAGTACCCATACCACGAGCAACTACGGCTGCGTGAGAAGTCATACCGCCACGAACGGTTAAGATACCTTCTGAATAGTGCATACCTTCGATATCTTCAGGGGAAGTTTCAAGTCTAACAAGGATAACCTTTTCGCCTTTTTGAGTAGCCCATTCGGTAGCATCGTCTGCAGTAAACACAACTTTACCACAAGCTGCGCCCGGAGATGCTGCTAAACCTTGACCGATAGGCGTTGCCGCTTTTAACTTCTTAGCATCGAATTGCGGGTGTAATAAAGCGTCAAGTTGCTTGGGGTCAATCATTGAAACTGCTTCTTTTTCAGAAATCATGCCTTCGTCAATTAAGTCGCAAGCGATTTTTAAAGCAGCCGCAGCGGTTCTCTTACCGTTACGAGTTTGAAGCATAAAGAGTTTGCCTTCTTCAATGGTGAATTCCATATCTTGCATATCTCTGTAATGCTTTTCAAGTTTATCAACGATAGAAACGAATTGAGCGTATACGTCAGGTTGAGTTTTTTCAAGTTGGTCGATAGTTTGCGGAGTTCTAATACCGGCAACAACGTCTTCACCTTGAGCGTTCATAAGGAATTCACCGTATAAACCCTTTTCACCAGTAGACGGGTTACGAGAGAACGCAACGCCAGTACCGGAAGTATCGCCCATGTTACCAAATACCATTTATTGAACGTTAACCGCAGTACCCCAGTCGCCAGGGATATCGTTCATACGTCTGTAATAAATTGCGCGAGGATTGTCCCATGACCTAAATACCGCTTTGATTGCGCCCATAAGTTGAACTTTGGGGTCAGACGGGAAATCTTCGCCAAGTTTTGCCTTGTATTCAGCCTTGAATTGTTCAGCAAGTTCTTTAAGGTCGTCTGCATCGAGTTCGGTATCAAGGGTTACGCCCTTTTTAGCCTTCATTTCGTCAATGAGTTCTTCAAAGTACTTCTTGCCTACTTCCATAACTACGTCACTATACATTTGAATGAAACGACGATAACTATCGTATGCGAAACGACGGTTACCAGTCTTTTCAGCAAATCTTTCAACAACAACGTCGTTAAGACCAAGGTTCAAAATAGTGTCCATCATACCGGGCATTGACGCTCTTGCGCCTGAACGAACGGATACGAGTAAGGGGTTTTCCATACTGCCGAACTTCTTGCCGGTGATTGCTTCAAGTTTTTCAACGTATTCGTTGATTTGCGCGGTAATTTCATCATTGATTTGCTTACCGTCTTTGTAATATTGAGTACATGCTTCAGTAGTGATTGTGAAACCACGGGGAACAGGCATACCAAGACCAGTCATTTCCGCAAGGTTTGCGCCTTTACCACCGAGAAGATTGCGCATTTTGCCATTGCCTTCGCTAAATAAATACGTATACTTCATAAATTCTCCTTATATAAAAAAGTTTATCTTTTTTTATCCAAATAAATTAGCCACTAAATATAATACAGCATTTTCTTCGTTTTAGCAACCGTTTGAACACTAAAATAGTATTTTTTTCTATTTTGTCCGCCACACGCGAACAATCGTTAGTTTACGAAATAAAATCTATCAAAGATTTAACTGATTTTACGTTAATTTCCGTTTTTAGTTGCAAATAATAGGTTAAAAACTTTAAAAGTTTTATTTCTTCTTGCCTTTTAAGAGTTGACTTTGAAATCTCATCGATAGTTTTATTAAAAATTTTGCGTAACGCCAAGTAGGTTTCAAGAGTTATTTCCATAGCGTCGTCAATTCTACAAGACGAACAGTAAAACTCGGCAAACCTACCTGAGAAGAATACTCTACCGTCGATAAGCGAGTCGCAACCGTTGCAATTAAGAGTTTGTATACCGTAACCTAAAATGGTTATGAAATTAAACAAAAATCCGTTTAAGATTTTAAGTTCAACGCCTTGGTAGTTTATATATTTTACGGCGTTGACTACCAAAGAAAAAAGGTCGGGGTCGGGTTCGTTTTCAGCGGTTAAAAGGTTTAGAGTTTCTAAGATGATGGAAGAAGAATAATACTTTTCTAAACTTAGTCTAAGATTAAAAAAACTGTCTATGTAAGTTGCGCCGATAACGGTATAACGCCCCGCCTTTTCGGCAAGCACGAATTCGCACAAGGCAAAAGGTTCGGAAGCGAATTTTAATTTTGCTCCCGATTTTTTAACCCCTTTTATGCCTGCGGTTATCTTCCCTTTTTCTAAGGAATATAAGGTCAAAATCTTGTCGTTATCCTTATAGTCGACCGATTTTAACACTATGGCGTTAACGATAATGTCCATAAAAATTATTCTTTTTCTTTATCTATGAAAGATTTTCTGTTTTTTTTCGCCTTGTTGTATAGAAAGTAGTAGCCTATATGACCCGTTCTTTCAAACAAGCCCCAACAAATTCTATCAAGGGTATCAAATTCTTCGCCCTTGTTGTTATTGCCGTTATTCATAAACACCCCCTTGTTTTAGTATTATGGGGAATTTATGAAAGATATATTCATTACTGCGTAATGAGTGATATGCAAACTTTAAGTTTGCGTTAGATTGACCTTTTTGGTCAACGAAGTCAAAACACAAAGGTAACGCATACGTTTGTTCAACGAACTTTTAAGACGTTAGAAACGAGTTAGGCAAGGCTCGTAAAACTTGGGAGGGTGCAATAGACCTTTTTGGTCATTGCAGTCGCACGAGTTAACGAAGCTTATAATAGAACTCGTTTAAGACGTTAGAAACAAGTTAGGCAAGGCTCGACGGCAAGCCTATGGACACAATAGACCTTGTTGGTCATTGGGGTCATAGGTTGACGGCAGTAAACACAGCCTAACGCCGTTTATAACGGATTAAGAATTAAAGACGGCTTGAAAGCCGTCTTTGTCTTTATCTCTTATAAATTATCTTTGTACGCGACCTGACGCATCGCCACCTGCTAACTTCTTAACTTCATCAACGGAAACTAAGTTGTAGTCACCTTCGATAGAATGCTTTAAGCAACTTGCGGCAACGGCAAATTCGATTGTTTCTTGAGCGGAATAACCGTTAAGTAACGAGTAGATAAGACCGCCACCGAAACTATCGCCACCGCCAACGCGGTCAACGATATGAACGGCGTATTTTTTACTGAAATACGCTTCGCCACCGGTGTAAAGCATAGCAGACCAGTTATTGTCGTTTGCGGATAAGCTTTCTCTTAAAGTGATTGCTACGCCTTTAAAATTAAACTTGTCGGTAAGTTTTTTAGCAACGGAAATATAACCTTCTCTGTTGAGTTTACCGCTGTTGATATCGGTGTTATCGGCTTCGATACCGAAAACGTCTTTCGCGTCTTCTTCGTTAGCGATACAGTAATCAACGTAGGGGCAAAGTTCGCTCATAACCTTACCTGCTTTTTCTTTAGACCAAAGTTTCTTGCGGTAGTTAAGGTCGGTAGAAACGATAATGTTTCTCTTCTTTGCTTCTTTGAGCGCGGTTAAAGTGATTTCCGCCATAGAATCTGAAAGGGCGGGTGTAATACCTGTAAAGTGGAACCACTCGGTACCTTCAAAAATCTTATCCCAGTCAAAGTCTTCAGGTTTTGCCATAGCGATTGCTGAGTACGCTCTGTCGTAAATAACCTTACTCGGTCTTTGAGAAGCGCCCTTTTCGCAGTAGTAAACGCCTACTCTTTCGCCACCGCGAACGATTTTAGAACAGTCAACGCCGAACTTTCTTAAAGAGTTAACAACTGATTGACCGATTTCGTGTTCGGGAAGTTTTGAACAGAAAGCAACGTCTACCCCATAGTTTGCAAGTGAAACTGCAACGTTCGCTTCCGCGCCACCGAAAGTAGCAAGGTACTTTTCTGCTTGTAAAAATCTGTAATAACCTTCCGGCGCAAGCCTTAACATAAGTTCGCCAAAAGTAACAACTTTAGCCATAATTATTCTCCTTTGATAACTTTATCTATTGCAAGGCAATTAGCCTTGATATCGCCTTTCATCATCCAACTTCCGCCAACGGCGAAAATTCTATCGTAGTCTAAAAATTCTTTAAGGTTAGCAAGGTCAACGCCACCGGTAGGCAAGAACTTAACTTGCTTGAACGGGCCTGCGAGCGCCTTGATTGCTTTAAGACCACCGTATACGTTTGCAGGGAAGAATTTTACTACTTCAATGCCTAAGGAAATTGCTTTCATGATTTCGGTGGGGGTTACGCAACCGGGGTAATAGGTAATACCCTTTTCTTTACAGTAAAGGGCAACTTCTTCCGAAAGACCGGGGGAAACGATGAATTTTGCGCCGGCATCGATAGCCTTTTTGCATTGTTCAACGTTGATAACCGTACCCGCGCCGATGTACATATCGGGGAAAGATTTAACGCCGAGTTTAATTGCTTCTTCAGCGCAAGCGGTTCTAAAAGTAATTTCCGCTACGGGAAGATTACCGTCACAAAGCGCTTGTAAAGTAGGAATAGTGTCTTCAATATTGTTGATAACCACAACGGGAACAACTTTAACGTCCATAAAATTCTCCTAAATAAATACTACTATTTATTTTAACACATTTAAAAAATTTGTAAAGTATAGAAAAGGGGTTTTTGAATAATATTTTTCCGTTTTGGCGATAATTTTGAAAAGGAGGCAATTATGAATAAAGTAAACCCGTTTGAAAATCTAACGAACGATAAAATTAAATATTATTCCCTATCAAACCAAGCGCTAAAAAGTTACGATAAATACCAAACGCATCCCTACACTAAGACGCGCGTTATCTTAATGAACGGCACGGAGTTTGAATCCAATTGGTTTTACCACCAATTTGCAAGGCATTGTTCAAACAACGATATTCGCCGTGAACTTGCCGAAATTAGAAGGAGTGAACAGCAACAGCAAAAGCGCATTTCTTCACTAAAACCAATAGGTGAAACTATCCTTGAAACAACTCTCTCTTACGAACAACTCGCCATTGATTTAACGGCAATTTTAGCCAAGCGAGAAAAAGACTTTACCGTGAAAAATCAACTAGACTTTGCCCTACTTGAAGACTTTGACCATCTCTACCGCTTTACCGACCTTCTTGCAATGGACGACAAGGAAAGTTATAAAAATTTAATAGGTTCTTACACCGAAATTATGCCCGGCAGACCTACCGTTGCCGAACACCGCCACCCGTTTGACGATATTAGAAAGCCCGTCAACTTTATCTTAGCCGACCCGCTTACTAAACTAAACGTAAATATTATAACGGCAGCGGAACAACAAACAATGAACTACTATATGAACGTGGGTTCGTTCTATAAAAACGATAAGGGTAGAAAAATGTACGCTGAAATTGCTATGATTGAAGAACAACACGTATCCGGCTACGAGAGTTTGAAAGACCCTAATTCAACCTGGCTTGAATGTGCGCTTATGCACGAATATACCGAGTGCTATTTATATTATTCTTGCTATAAAGACGAGACCGACCCGATTATCAAGGCGGTGTGGGAAGAACATTATCAAGATGAACTAGTTCATCTTAGAAAGGTGGCGGAAATGCTTTACAAGTATGAAGGAAAGCATTACGCGGAAGTTTTGATAAGCCTTGACTATCCGGAATTACTATCGTTTAACGAAAATAAAGATTATATTCGAAACGTATTAAAGGGTGTTAGGTTAACTTCTCAAAGAGAAAACTATATAAACGTAAACGATTTAAAAAGAAACAACACTTTTGAACAATATCAAAAATCGGTGGTGAAAAACCCGCTTGGAGCGCCTAGCCATAAAGTTATTGATTTGTATATAAAAAAATACGGCGAAGATTTAAGATTTGAAGAATCACCCCACCCCGAAAAAGAACTTAGGGATAGAAAAAAAGACAACGTAGAAATAGGCAGAGTAAAAGGCGCATAAACAAAAAAAGACTGGATAATTCCAGTCTTTTTAAAATTGTTTTATTCTCTCAAAGTTTTATCAAAGAGAGTAAATTAAAGTTTGTTCAACGAGATATTTTAATTTGTTTTGAACGCTCAAAGTATTTTCAACGTGATTTTTTAAGACGTTAGAAACGATTCATAACAAAGTTTATAACGGATTAAAACTCGTTTTAAGACGTTAGAAACGAGCACAAGTAGGCTCGACAAGGCGGGGCGATTACGATAGACCTATGTGGTCATCGTAAATGCAACGGCTTGGCAGTAACGACCTTGTGCGCCGTTTATAACGGCTTAAAAATCTTTGAGATTGGTTTGAAGGATGGGCCTTGCGGTGTCTTCACTCACGTAAATGATACCTTTAGTGAGTTGATATAAACTTGCGGGAACTTCTTTGCAAACAGGCCCGTAAAGTTGAATTCTTGAAATCATTCTTTCCCAAGCGGAATATCCACCGGCACTTTCTAAATCGTGGCGCTCTAAGTGGTTGCGTGCGTGAATAACGTCCCACGGGCCGATGGTTACGGAATACGAAGGAGTGTGCCAAAGCGCAGCGTTACCACCCGAGTTTTGCGCGGTAGTTAAGCGATGGTTATCAGCGAAACCCGCTTTTAAGTTAAGGAACTCTTCAAGCGTTTCAGCCCTAAACTTTTTAGTGAGCGGATCGATAAACGCAGTGTGGCCTATCCAACCGGTGGCAGATACGATAAGGTCTGCACC
>JAGCLN010000045.1 GCA_017646945.1 Clostridia bacterium
AGAAAAAATCGTTAAAAAGGTAGAAGAAAAGCTGATTGAAAAGGTAGAAGAAAAGCCCGTTGTAATCGAGCCTATAGAGGTTGAAAAGGCGGTTGAAAAGGTAGTTGAAAAACCCAAGGCGATAATTGATGACGAAGGCTTAGTTCCACCACCTCCCGATGATGAAATTCCGGTTATGATGGATGCGCCCGTTAAAAAGGCAGAGCCTATCGTAACAAAGGTTGAGTCTACTGCGGTTAGCGTTGACCCCTCGAGAGTGTGGGGCGCAATCGTTAGAAAACTTCGCAGAGCGCCCGGCAAAACTATACTTTGGGTGGCTTGCCAAGAAATGAACGCAACCGTTGATAACGGCGTTATAACTATTTACGCAGGCAACGAGAACGAGAAGAAACTCATTTCTAATAAAGATAACCTTGATACGCTTATTTCTCTTGCAAAAGAGTTTGGTATTGATAACGTTACTGTAGTAAGCGGTAAGGTTGAAAATTCAGTTGACCCTGAAAAGCAAGCAAAGGCGTTTTTTCAAGACGCGTTAGTAATAGAAAAATAATATTTTAGGAGATAATTATGGCAGGATTTAATCGTGGTTTCGGCGGATTTGGTGGCGGAAACATGCAACAACTTATGAAGCAAGCGCAAAAAATGCAACAAGAAATGCAAAAGGCTCAAGAAGAACTTGAAAACGCTGAAATAGAAGGCGTTGCTCAAGGCGATGCAGTAGTCGTAACTATGAACGGCAAAAAGATTGTTTCTTCCGTTTCAATCAATCCCGATTACGTTGACGTTGACGATATTGAAATGCTTGAAGATTTAATCGTAGTTGCGCTTAACGACGGTTATAAAAAAGCAGACGAGTTAAACAAAAAAATCAATCCCGCTGGGGGCTTAATCTAATCAATGAGTAACTTTATTGAACCTATCGGCAAACTCATAAACGCGTATACTAAACTTCCGGGCGTTGGCACTAAAACGGCGCAACGCTTTGCATATAAAATTATTGATATGAGTGAAGAAGAAGCGCTCGCGTTTGCTGAAAGCGTTATAAACTGCAAAAAGAAGATACGCTATTGTAGTATTTGCGGTAACTATACGGATATGGACGTTTGTTCCATTTGCAAAACCCGAAAGGCTGACGTTATTTGCGTTGTAAAAGAGCCTAAGGATATTTTTGCTATGGAAAAAGTTCACGAGTTTTCGGGCGTGTATCACGTTCTTCACGGCACGCTTAAACCGAGTGAAAACGTTGGGCCGAAAGACCTTAATATCGACGGGCTCGTTGACCGAATTAAGAGTGGTAACGTTAAAGAAGTTATTATGGCAACCAACCCCGATTACGATGGTGAAATTACCGCTATGTACGTTTCAAGCGTAATAAAACCGCTCGGCGTAAAAGTAACGAGGCTTGCTCATGGCATACCCATCGGTAGCGATATTGAGTATACTGATGAAGTTACCTTATCCCGCGCGCTTACCGATAGGAAGGAACTTTAATGCAAAGGTTAGATAAAGCGTTTTCTTCTTGCAAACTCTTTTCAAGAACTGAAATTGCAAAGGTTTTAAAACAAAGGCGAGTTTGCGTTAACGAAGTTGTGGTAACTAAGCCCGATTTTAAGGTTGATTTAGCGGTTGATAAAATTACCTTGGACGGCAATATCGTTTCCTTTAACAAATACGCCTATATTATGTTAAACAAGCCCTATGGGGTGGTTTCTTCTACTGACGATGGCAGGGATACTACGGTGATTGACATACTTCCAAGCGAGTTTAAAAGGGACGGTTTGTTTCCTGTTGGAAGGCTTGATAAAGATACCGTTGGATTAGTGATATTGACTGACGACGGTGCGTCTGCTCACAAGCGTTTATCACCTAAAACTCACGCTGAAAAGGTTTATTACTTTGAAGTGGCAGACGAGGTTTTAGTTGATACCGCAAAAGAAATCGAGCAAGGCGTTTTACTTAAAGACGGTTATACTACAAAGCCTTGCAGAGTAAAACTTATATCTTCAAAAAGTGGTGAAATTACTTTAACTGAAGGTAAGTATCACGAAATAAAAAGGATTTTCGGCGCTAAAGGAAATAAGATAACTTTTCTTAAACGCATAGAGTTTGCAGGCATTAAGTTAGACGATAGTTTAGGCGCAGGCGAGTGCCGTTACTTAACCGAAAGCGAAATAGAATTGTTTACAAAATAAAAGCGTTGAGCGATATCGCTCAACGCTGTTTTTATATAGATTAGTCAACTTCGTAGTCAACCGCTACTGAAGATTCCATTTTTTCGTGCATATATTTTTTAACTACGTTAACGTGGTATTCGTTGTTTTGGTATTCTTCAAGTTTTTGAAGGTCTTCTACAACTACTTGTAAAATAAGGTCGTACGAGCGCTTGGTGTCAAGCACGTTTTGGCCAACTTCAATTCCCCAAATTTGAGGAACTTTAGTAATCATAGAAAGTAAAACGTTGGTTGCCTTTTCCTTAGCATCGTCAGAATTGTCTTTAAGTTTGAAACATACTACGTGTTTAATCATAATCTCTCCTACCAGTCTTGGCGGTCGCTAATTTTAATATCGTCGTAAAACTCAAAGTATTTAGACTTGAATTTTTGCGTTTCCGCCCTTTGTTTTTGTTTTTTAATTTGTTCTTTTTTAATATCTTCAGCCGATTTTTTCTCCGGCTCTTTCTTAACTTCTTGGTTCATACTTGGTTTTCAAATATACCATAAGTACCGCAATATCCGCTGGGCTAACGCCTGAAATTCTTTGCGCTTGGTCTAAATTGAGCGGTCTTATCTCGTCAAGCTTTTGCCTTGCTTCAAGCCTAAGCCCGTCAATAGATAAGTAGTCGATACCATCAGGTAACTCCTTATTTTTAAGTTTTTGAGCCTTCTCAATCGCGTCTAACTCTTTCTTGATATAACCTTCGTACCTAACGTCCGTTTCAGCGGTTTCTAAAAGGTCGTAAGGCGCGTTAGTAAAGGCGGAAAAATGCTCTTTAATATCTTTAATCTTAACGCCACGCCTAATCATATCAGCGTACGATAACGGGGATAAAACTTCGCCGGGGGTACGCTCTTCAACGAAAGGCTTAGCATCTTTATATGGAATAACCGTTTTAAGTTCTTCTTTAATTTCCGCGTGTAATTTTCGCCTTGTAAGGTAGTTTTCCCACCTTTTTTCAGTTACTAAGCCGAATTCTCTACCGATAGGCGTAAGTCTTTCGTCAGTATTATCTTGGCGAAGTATTAAGCGATATTCCGCGCGCGAAGTCATCATACGGTATGGCTCGTTAGTGCCTTTCGTAACAAGGTCGTCAATCAAAACACCCGTGTAGCCTTGGTTTCTACCAAGAATTAAAGGCTCTTTGTTTTGAAGATACATACTTGCGTTAAGACCAGCAACAAGGCCTTGAACGGCGGCTTCTTCGTAACCGCTCGTGCCGTTTATTTGACCTGCGGTAAATAAGCCTTTAACCTTTTTATATTCGAGAGAAGGAAGTAAATCCAAACTGTCAATACAATCGTACTCGATAGCGTAAGCGTATCGCATAAACTTGCAGTTTTCAAAACCTTCGATTGAGCGGTACATATCTTCTTGAACGTCAATCGGCATTGAAGAAGACATGCCTTGAACGTAAACTTCGTTAGTATCAAGCCCTTCGGGTTCTAAGAAAATTTGATGGCGCTCTTTGTCTTCAAACCTAACGACTTTAGTTTCGATAGACGGGCAGTATCTTGGACCTGCCGTTGTGATAACGCCGTTATAAAGTGGCGAACGGTCAAGGTTTTTAAGAATAATATCGTGCGTTTTTTGGTTAGTATAACCAAGATAGCACGGCTCTTTGTTTTCAGGAAGGGTTGGGGTTAAGTAAGAAAAAGGATAAACGTCCGTTTCGCCGGGTTGGATAGAAAACTTTGAAAAGTCAATAGTTCTCTTATCAAGCCTTGCGGGTGTTCCCGTTTTAAAACGCCTAATCTTAAAGCCGAGTTTGATTAACGAACTTGTAAGTTTAGTAGCGTTTAAAAAGCCGGACGGACCGGAAAATTGCTTATAGTCGCCTATAATTATATCGCTGTTTAAGTAAACGCCCGTTGCAACCACAACCGTTTTGCATTCATACAAGCTGTTAAAGTTAGTAACAACGCCCGTAACCTTTCCGTCTTCGGTTAAAATATCGGTTGCTTCGCATTGAATAATATCTAAGTTTTCGGTGTTTTCAAGCGTTTTTTTCATTTCGCGGTGATAAAGGTTTTTATCCGCTTGCGCGCGAAGTGACTGAACGGCAACGCCTTTGCCACGGTTGAGCATTTTTATTTGAAGCATAGTTTTATCTATGTTAACGCCCATTTCACCGCCAAGCGCGTCAAGTTCGCGAACTAAATGCCCTTTTGCCGTTCCGCCGATTGACGGATTGCACGCCATAAACGCGATATTATCTAAATTGATTGTCATAAGCGCAGTCTTTTGCCCTGTTCTTGCTAATGCTAACGCGGCTTCGCAACCTGCGTGGCCCGCGCCTATAACAACGGCATCATATACGCTTTTAAGTACGTAGTTTTCCATTATTTTTTAAGTATCAAGTTCTTAATATCGTTAACTTCGGTAGCGAAAGAATCGCTAATTCTAATAAGGTCGGAAACCTTATCGCGTGAGTGGATAATCGTTGCGTAGTTTCTACCGCCAAGCGCTTGACCTATCGTTACGAGCGGAATATTCATAAGGTCGTTCATAAGATAAGCGCAAATTTGCCTTGGCTCAACGAGTTCTTTATTTCTCTTTTTAGAAATAAGGTCGCTCTTTTTAATCTTGTAATACTTGCAAACCGTTTCAATAATAGTTGATGCGGTAATAGTTTCCTTAACGTCTTCAAAAACGCTATCTTTAAGCGCTTCCATAGTAAGTTCTAAGGTGGGGCGCTTTTCGTTAAGAGTTGCGTAGAATAATACCTTGTTGAGTAAACCTTCTAAACTTCTAACGTTATCGTCTGACTTTTCGGCGATAAACGTAGCCACGTCAATATCCAAAATTTGCTTTTTGAGTTCCGCTTTTTTCAAAACGATGGCGATTTTTGTTTCAATATCGGGCGCGATAACTTGCGCTTTAAGACCGCCTTCAAAACGAGTGCGTAAGCGTTCGTCTAAAAGTTCAATATCTTTCGGCTCGCAGTCGGCAGAAAGTACGATTTGCTTGTTTGCACCGTAAAGTTCGTTAAAGGTGTGGAAAAATTCTTCTTGGGTTGACCTTTTACCGCCTAAAAACTGAACGTCATCAACGATTAAAACGTCAACGTTTCTGTAACGGCTTCGAACTGCTTCGCCTTCTTGAGAATACGCTTTACCCAAGCGAATATTAGAAATAAGGTCAGTCATAAACTTTTCGCAAGTTGCGTATAAAACCTTCTTTCTCGGGTAAGTTTTCTTAATTTGGTTGGCAATCGCGTGCATAATGTGGGTCTTACCAAGACCGGACGCGCCGTAAATGAATAAGGGGTTGTAACTATTGCCCGGTGCTTCTGCAACCGCTTGAGCGGCAGCGTGAAGATACCTGTTAGAACTTCCTACAACGAAGTTTTCAAAAGTGTAATTAGGGTCAATCGGCATACTTTCAATCTTAGCGTTGTCGTTAGAATCGGCAGTATGAGAAACGTATTGCGATGCGTTAGTGCCAACGAAGATTTCAATATCGGTAATTCCCGTGTTGGCTTTTTTGAGCGCCGCTAAAATTTTGGGCTTTACCGTATCGAGATTGATAAAATCCGCCGCAGACTGTTCCTTAGCCATTAAAACTAAAGTTTTATCGTATAAATCGATAGCCTTTAAGTCTTTAACGTGCTTATCGTATGTGAAACGAGATAAAATCGTTTCAAGTTCTGGGACGGTATTTCTCCATAAAATTTCGTAATTTTGCATAATATTAAACCTTTAAATTAACAGTTTACCTTGTTTTTTTTCGCTTCGTAGTGTATAATATGTTTATTATATAATAAAACCTTTCAAAAATCAACAGTTTAAAATGCACATTAAAAAACTAACGCTTAACAATTTTCGCAATTATGAAAACGCAGTTTTCAATTTTAATAGCGGAATTAATATTTTAGTTGGGAATAACGCTCAGGGCAAAACAAACGTTGCCGAAGCGATTTTTTTCCTTTGCACCGGTTATTCGCCAAGGGCGGGCTATGATAGAGAACTCATAAGGTCGGGGCAAAAACAAGCCAAAATAGTAGGCGTTTGCGAATCAAAGTACGGCGATATTGAAGTTGCGGTTGATTTTAAACTTACTAAAAAAGATATTTTAGTAA
>JAGCLN010000046.1 GCA_017646945.1 Clostridia bacterium
AGATATAATCTTGAACGCCCTTGATACCCTTGGTTTTCAATATGTCTTGTGGATATACTGAACCGTTGGTTAAAACTGAACCGGGTTCAACAACGTCGCCATCCTTAACGATTACGCCAGTTCCGAAAGGTATGGTGTAATCTTCTGCTTTACCACCGTCGTTCGGGGTAACGAGAACGTGAATAATCTTATCTTTTTCTTCAATAGTAACCTTTCCGCTATGTTCGCAAACGATTGCTGCGTGTTTAGGTCTACGCGCTTCAAAGAGTTCTTCAACCCTAGGAAGACCTTGCGTAATATCTCCAGTAGATGCGATACCACCCGTGTGGAACGTACGCATGGTAAGCTGTGTACCAGGTTCACCGATTGATTGAGCGGCGATAATACCAACTGCTTCACCGATTTGAACGGGATTGTTGTTGGACATATTCTTACCGTAACATTTAGCGCAAACGCCGTTTTTAGACTTACAAGTAAATACACTTCTAATTTCGACTTCTTCGATACCTGCTTTGCAGATTTCATCCGCCATATCTTCGGTAATCATTTCGTTAGCCTTAACCATAACTTCGCCAGTTAAGGGGTTTACTATATCGCCAACGGTAAATCTACCTGCAATACGGTCACGCAAGCCTTCGATAACTTCACCCTTGCTACCCTTAATTGCAGAAACTTTAACGCCCTTAACTGCGTCGCCAGATGCTGCGAAACAGTCTTCATCTTTAATGATAACTTCTTGAGCAACGTCAACCAAACGACGGGTAAGGTAACCAGAGTCAGCCGTTTTAAGTGCCGTATCGGCAAGACCTTTACGTCCACCGTGAGAAGAAATGAAGTATTCAAGAACTGAAAGACCTTCACGGAAGCAAGACTTAACTGGGATTTCGATAGTTTTACCATTCGGGTCGGTCATAAGACCACGCATACCTGCAAGTTGTTTAATTTGGTCTTTTGAACCACGCGCACCAGAGTTAGCCATCATAAGTATCGGGGTGAACTCGTCAAGAGTAACCATCAACTTATCGGTAACGTCATCAGTTGCCTTTTTCCAAATGCTAACGACTTTCTTATATCTTTCGTCGTCGGTTATATAACCTTTCTTATAAAGGTTTTCAACTTTAAGAACGTGCGCTTCTGCTTCTTTAAGAATAACGCTCTTATCTTTGGGCATATGCATATCGAACACGCTGGTGGTTATTGCGCCAACGGTTGAATACTTAAAGCCGAGAGCCTTAATCTTATCGAGAACGTCTGCAGCAGAACTTGCGCCGTGACGCTTAAAGCAAGCGCCAACGATTTTTTGCAAGTCTTTCTTTCCTACAAGTTTATCTATTTCGTATTTGAGATAATCTTCTTTTACTTTTCTTTCAACGAATCCAAGGTTTTGTGGAATTGCTTCGTTGAAGATAATCTTACCAACAGAAGTCTTAACTCTGCCAGCAACGAGTTCACCTTCAACTTCTAATTCACGGCGAACGATAATTTCGTCTTGAAGACCGATTTTACCAGTTTGATAAGCCATGATAGCTTCTTCTGGTGAGGTGTATGAAACGGTG
>JAGCLN010000047.1 GCA_017646945.1 Clostridia bacterium
GCCTTCAACGCTCATTTTTTGAAAAACGGTGGCAAAAGCGTTGTGCGCGCCCTTTTCGGTCGATGCAAAGATTTGCACGCCGTCATCGCTAATCTCTAAAACAAATTCTTCGTCTTTTAGCGCTTGATATTTAACGGTTATTCCACCGTCGCCTTCGGCAAAAACAAGACCTTTTCTATTAGCATATTCTAAAAAAACCGTCTTTGCAGTACCAAACGCATCTTCAGCCGTTATAAACGGTTTGAGTTCCACAAGTTCTTGTGATAAATTATCTAATCTTGACATGTCTTTCTCCTATCTTTGCTTTTTCTTTGCAACGTATTTTACAACTTGGAATTCGGGGTAATAACTTTGCTTTGCTTTTCTTAACCCCAAAATGCCCATATCTTCTTCACGGTCAAGATATTTAACTTCGCGGTATTTATTTCTGATATATTTTGCAAACTCGCTATTTATCGCAGGGTAAGCACCGTCCACGTCGGCGCGCGCCTTTTCAAAATGCACGTCGAACGTATCTTGCGCCATTCTACTTGCGAACGTTACGGCTAAAACTTCATCGCCGTCAAAAAGCGCCAAGCCTTCAATTTCTAAACTTTCAAAGTTTTCAATCGCGCGCCCAAAAACGGTTTTTTCATAATCAAAATCCCCGTCTTTTTGCGCGTACCACTCGTTGACCATTTTAATGATATTCGGTAAGTTTTCACTATTAAACGGCTCAACTCTAAAATTAGGGTGGTTTTTAATAAAATTATTTAGATGCGTACGCTTTTTATGATATTTTTTGCCCGGTAAATCGGCTAAATTATTGATATCGTACACGTAATCAAAGGAATTTTCGTTACTATTAAACACGAACTCGTTCGGGTACAACTCTTCTAAAATCGCCCTTTCTTTTTCGCTAACCGAAGTTATTTCAAGTGGAATATTGCGCTCGTTAGCATCTTTAATAATCTCGTCGATAACGGTTTTTTTATCGCCGTCCCCCACGGGGAAATGATAAAAACTTCTACTAAACGTAGAAAAGAACACCATACACCCGTTAACGAAAGATATCTTTTGGTCGCCCCACAAAAAAAGGTTGGAAAAAGACATCTCGCAACCTTTATATCCCCTACTTTCCGCAAGGCGCTCATATTCAGTTTTATCTTGCAAACTAATAGGTCTAAATTGTATCATTCATTTTTAAGTTTTTTTTCGTTCGTTTATTCCCCGTCAAATAACGGCGTGGAAAAATATCTTTCAGCAGTATCGGGAAGAACGGTTACGACCGTTTTGCCTTCGCCGAGTTCACGGGCAAGTTTTTTTGCAGCGGCAACGTTCGTGCCCGACGATATTCCACACATTATTCCTTCAAGGCGGGCTAAGTCTTTGGACGTTGCGAGCGCTTCTTCGTCGGAAATAATGCAAATTTTTTCATAGATAGCGCAGTTAAGCACGGGGGGAATAAGTCCGTCGCCGATACCCATTTGGATATGCGTGCCGATAGTTCCACCCGCTAAAATTGCGGCGTTTTCGGGCTCAACCGCCCAAATCTTTATATCAGGGTTTTGCGCTTTTAAAACTTCGCCTATCCCCGTAATCGTTCCGCCCGTACCTATACCCGAGCAAAAACCGTGGATAGGTCCTGCGACCTGTTCCAAAATTTCTAAGCCCGTATGATGACGGTGAACTGTGGGGTTAGCAGGGTTTTCAAACTGCTGTGGAACGAAAACGTTGGGGTTTTCGTTCTGCATTTCAAGCGCCTTTTTAAGACATCTATCGATACAGTCGCCGATATTCCCGTCATCGTGCATTAAGATAACTTCCGCGCCGTAATGGCGAACGAGTTTTCTTCGCTCTTCGCTGACCGAGTCGGGCATAATAATGATAGTTTTATAGCCCTTTACTGCGCCGACGAGCGCCAAACCTATGCCTTGGTTTCCGCTGGTCGGTTCGACGATAATGGTGTCTTTATTAATAAGCCCGCGCTTTTCGGCATCGCAAATCATATTAAACGCCGTGCGAGTTTTAATAGAGCCACCGACGTTAAGCCCTTCAAACTTAACGAGAATTTCCGCAGAGCCCTTTTCTGCAATATTATTAAGTCTTATCATCGGGGTATGCCCGATTGCTTCTAA
>JAGCLN010000048.1 GCA_017646945.1 Clostridia bacterium
ACACGTTGTTTTTAAAAAGGGTAGCGCCTTCCTTTTCGCACGGCATAGTGTACGGTTTATAAACGCCCGCTTCTCTTAACACGTACGCGCTCATTTCTTTAAATAAAAAGTTAATTGCTCTTTTGGTAATACCTGTATAATCGGTATAAATGATTTTCCAGTCAGTTTGTTTCATTTTGGTTTTCTCCTTTAAAAATATTATACATTAAAATTCTATTTTACAATATAATATAACGATACAAAAATATCGTTTTTCGAAACAAAGCAGTTGACATAAATGAGTTTATTGCCTATAATAAAATTATGAATGTTGTAAAAATTAGTGAACTTGTTAATAGTAATTTCAACTGCGTTTTTTTAAACTCGCTTAAACAGTTTTGGTATACTACGAAAACTTTTCAATGTATAAACGCGCCAAAAAAGGAAAATTTATTCTTACTTTTGGTAGGTTGCAAAATTCGTTTCACACATAAAAACGGTAGGATAACCGAAGGTAAAAGCGGTGATTTGCTCTATATTCCTATGGGTAGTGAGTACAGGGTAGAACTATTCGATTTCGAAAGTGAAAAGTCACATACTATCGGCATAAACTTTTTGCTAAAAGACGAGTGTTTTAACGACTTGATACTCTCTAATAACGTTGAGGTTTTAGCTAGTAGCCTGCTTTTGCCGTTTGAAAGTTTGTTTATAAAATCGCTAAAAGCAAGTAGTCACACTTCCGTTTTAGATAATAGGCTCGTTATTTTTGAAATTTTAAGCCTACTTGCCACCGATATAAAAACTAAAACGTACCCAAGTTACATCGTTGATGCAATCAATTATCCAAACGAAAACCTTGATGAAGTTATCAGCGTAAAAGAACTTTCAAAACGCGCGTTAGTTAGTGAAGTTTATTTTAGAAAGCAGTTTAAAAAATGCACCCAAACTTCACCTATTGAATATAGAAACGAGTTAAGGCTAATTAAGGCAAAATCATACCTTGAACACGGCGAAATTTCTATTCAAGAAATATCTGATACTTTGGGTTATGCAACCGTATCACACTTTATTAAAGAGTTTAAAAAGCGTTACGGTTATTCGCCGTTAAAGTTTAGAAAAATCTCTTTATCAAATAAATAAAAAACCCCCACGAATTTGTGGGGGTTTTCTTTATCTTCTGCAAAACGATTTGCAATAGTGTGGCGCTTCCATAATATTAGCACCGGTTTGTTCGTGGGTTATCTCGATTGATGAGAGTTTACAATGATTGCAACTATCGTTGTGTTTGCATTCGCAAACGTTACAGTTTACTTTGCAGCATAAATTATCCATATATATAAATACCTCCGCTAAAATTATCTCCAAATTTTTTCTTTTTAATCCCTTTTATTTATAATAAAAAAAATTTTTCAAAAAACTGTCAAAAAGTATTGACAAATGCTACTTGCGGTTGTACAATAATGTTGAAATTAGCACTCACGCACCAAGAGTGCTAACACTTAAAGGGTTTGATTGCTAAACCAAAAGGAGAAGTATGGAACTTTCGGATAGAAAGAAAAAGATACTGCAAATAGTGGTTGACGATTATATTGATACTGCCGTTCCTGTATCGAGCAAAGCGATATCTGAAAAGTATATGCAAAACGTTAGTTCTGCAACGATAAGGGCTGAACTTTCGGCGCTTGAAGAACTGGGTTATTTAACTCAGCTTCACACAAGTTCGGGTAGAGTTCCTTCTGCGGAAGCGTATAAACTTTACGTTAGCGACCTTATGGTGAAAGAGCATTTATCCAAAAAGGAACTCGATTATATAAAAGAGATATTCCTTCAAAAAGCGGATAATATTGAAAACGTTTTCAAAAATGCGTTAAAGGTAATTAGTGAGCTTACTGATTATACTTCGGTAGCGTTATCTTCAACGGCGGTGGAAGATAAACTTAAAGAAATAAGGTTTTTCCGTTTCCGTGAAGACAAGGCGCTTGTATTGATAGTAACCGACCTTAAACTTTTAAAGGATAACTACATTGATATTCCCAAAGAGATGACTGACGCGCAACTTGAAGAAGCGAACGCCTTTATCAACAAACTCTTTAAAGAAAAATCGTTTGAAGAAATTTGCGATATGGAAGTTGATTTTAACGATAGTTTTTCTGGGTATAAAACGATATTCGTAAACGTTATAGACGCGCTTAAAACTTATTTTTCCGCAAAGGAAGATAGTAAACTTTTAGTTGACGGTCAAGATAAAATTCTTCGCCACGCCGATTATTTAGACGTTGATAGAATAAAGGAATTTTTAGAAGTAGTTACAAGTAAAGATAAACTGTTAGACGTTTTAACCGAAGATAATCGCGAACTTAAAATCAACGTAAAAATCGGGTCGGACGGGTATGAAAAGTTACCTAAGGACAGTTCGCTCGTTTCCGCAACGTATACGGTTGCAGGCAAGAAACTCGG
>JAGCLN010000049.1 GCA_017646945.1 Clostridia bacterium
GGTGAAGTGTTAGACGTTGACGCGTTTACCGGTGGTTTTAACCTTCAAATCGCTTTTTCAACGGGGTATTCAGCCGGAATACAGGAGTAAATATGATAAATATCGCGTTAGACGGCCCTGCTGGTAGTGGAAAATCTACGATAGCAAAGGCAATTTCAAAAAAACTCAATATTTTATATCTCGATACCGGCGCAATGTACAGAGCGCTTGGTTTATCCGCATATAGACTCGGCGTTGACACTAAAGACGCGGTAGCCGTTGAAAAGATTTTACCTAACGTAGACGTTAGGGTTAAATACGAAAACGGCTCGCAAAGAACTTATCTGGGCGAGGAAGACGTTTCTGAAAAAATTAGGGAAAATCACGTTTCAATGCTTGCGTCAAACGTTTCCGCTCATCAATGCGTAAGAGAAAAACTCGTTGAACTTCAACGCGAAATTGCCAAGGGTACGGACTGTGTGTTAGACGGCAGGGATATAGGAACTCACGTTCTTCCTAACGCTAATTATAAGTTTTACGTTACGGCGTCTTTAGAAGAGAGAACTGAAAGACGTTATAAAGAACTTATTGCAAAAGGTCAAACCGTTGATAAAAACGCGTTAAAAGAAGAAATTGCCACGAGAGATTATAACGACTCTCACAGAAAGTTTGCGCCACTTCGCCAAGCGGAAGACGCAATCTATCTTGATACTTCTGATATGACGGCGGACGAAGTTGTTGCGTTCGTTGTTTCAAAAATAAAATAATAGGTGAAAATATGTTATATAAGTTCGCAAGACCGTTCTTAAAGTTATTTTATATAACTTTTTATAGGGTAAAAATATTTGGAAAAGAAAATCTTATCAAAAAGGGTAAGAGTATAGTTGCTTGTAATCACCTTGGCAAGATGGACGTAATTTTGGTAGGCGCATTATATCCGGATATCACCATTTTCATGTCGAAAATCGAGTGGTATAAGAATAAATTCTTCGGTGGTATTTTGAAAAAACTCGGCAGTATTCCCCTTGATAGAGATAAACCGAGTTTAAGCAGTATTAAAGAAGGTTTACAAGTATTGAAAGACGATAAAAGACTTGGTATTTTCCCCGAAGGAAGAAGAAACTTTGAAACTAACGACCTTCAAGAGATTAAACAAGGCGCAACAATGTTTGCCGTAAAAGGCAAAGCGGTTATCACGCCGGTAATTATCTATGATAGACTTAAAATGTTTAAAAAAGGCTATGCTATCGTTGGTAAGCCGATAAGTTTTGAAGAGTATTACGACGTGCGTTTTACTCCTGAAGTTTCCGCAGAATGCACAAAGAAACTTGAAGATGAAATGCACAGGCTTCAAAAAGAACTTTTCGCTATCGTTGACGATATAAAGGCTAAAAAGAAGAAATAATGAAGATTACCTTAGCAAAAAACGTTGGGTTTTGTAAGGGGGTTCAGCGCGCCGTTGACACGGTTTTATCATTGAACGTTTCGCCCGTTTACGTTTACGGCGAGATTATTCATAATGAGAACGTTTTGCGCGACTTAGAAGAAAAAGGCGTTGTTACCTTAGAAGATTATACTTGCTTAAAGCAAGGCGATACGCTCGTTATTCGTTCGCACGGCGTAGGCAAGGGCGTTTTAACCGACCTTGAAGATAGAGGAATAAACGTTATAAACCTTACATGCCCGTTCGTTATTAAAACTCAAAAAATCGTTGAAGAATATTATCTTAAAGGTTACCAAATCATAATATTTGGAAAGAGAGAGCACCCTGAAGTTATCGGTATTAACGGTTGGTGTGAAAACACCGCTTTGATTTTCGAGAGCGCTAGCGAGCTTGAAAATGGTATTAGTGCCGATAAAGTTTGCGTGGTGGCTCAAACAACCGTTTCAAGTGAAAAATTTGCCGAATTTTTAAAAAAATTCGCTAATTTATACCCCAAAACAGTTGAGATTTTTAAAACAATTTGCTATACTACATTAGAGCGTCAGCAAGAAGCGGATGTTTTATCTAAGAATTCTGATGCTATGATTGTTATCGGTGGCAAGAGTAGTAGTAATACTCAAAAACTTTACGATATATGTAAAGCGAACTGCCCTGATACTTACTTCGTTTCGTCGCCCGATGGGCTCGATTATAAAATATTAAATCTCTATAAAAGCGTTGGAATCGTGAGTGGGGCATCAACCCCAAAATCCGATTCTATGGAGGTTTACTTAAAAATGTCAGAAAAGAATATCAACACAATGGATGAAGCAATCGAATTACTTGATGAAAAGAAAGCGCTCAAGCGCGGTCAAAAAATTAGCGTAGTTATATCACAAGTTAATGACGATGGCTTAAAAGTTTACTTAGACGGAAAAACTGACATCACTTTACCAAAAGAACAACTCGCATGCGAAGTATACAACAAAGCTGAATACGAAGCAAAGGGCGAGATCGAAGTTGTAGTTATGGGTACTAAGCCCCTTGTTTTATCCGAAAAGCAAATTCTCGTTTTAAAGCAAGAAGAAGAACTCGTTAAAGAACTTAACGAAGGCAAGATTATCAACGTTAAGATTGATGGTTTCAATAAGGGTGGTTTAACTGGTAAGTTTGAAAACTTTGCAGTATTCGTTCCCGCAAAGGAAATCAAAATCGGTTTCGTTAGCGATCTTCAAAAATACGTTGATAAGACTTTAAGGGTTAAAGCGTTAAAAGTTGAATATACTAACAGAAAGAAAGAAATCGTTGGTTCTCAAAAAGTTATTTTAGAAGCTGAAAAGGCTGAAAGAGATGCTGAAAGACTTGCAAAAGAAGAAGCATTCTTCGCTTCTATCGCTGAAAATGACGTTGTTACCGGTACCGTTGCAAGATTTGCAAGTTTCGGTGCATTCGTAGTTGTAAACGGCTTTGACTGTCTTGCTCACGTATCAGACCTTTCTTGGACTGGCGTTAAGTCACCTGCAGACGTATTTGAAATCGGTAAGGAATACGATTTCGTTGTATTAAAAGTTGATAAAGACAATAAGAAGGTTTCTATCGGCTACAAGCAATTACAACCCAAGCCTTGGGATAGCGTTGCTGAAAAGTACAACGTTGGCGACGTTATTACCGGTAAGATTGTAAGAATCGTATCTTTCGGTGCGTTCGTTGAACTTGAAAAGGGTGTTGACGGTTTAGTTCACGTTTCTCAAATTTCTCACGAATTCCTTGAAAATCCTGCTTCTAAACTTAAAGTTGGTGAAGAAGTTAACGCTAAGATTTTAGCGATTGACGTTGAAAACACCAAGATTACTCTTTCTATCAAAGCTTTATTAGAAGCTCCTGTTAAGGAAGAAAAAGTTGAAGAAAAGCCCAAGAAAGAAAAGAAAGCAAAGAAGGAAGACGATGATGAAATTCACGGTTGGACTGAAAGTGCTGATACCGGCATTTCTATCGCTGAACTTCTTAACAAGTAATTATAAAAAATATACCTACCGCATTTGCGGTAGGTTTTTTTTACGTTTTATGCGAAAATTCGCATAAAAAATTCTTGAAAACATAATAAAAACAGTTTTAGTCTTGCAAAAAGTAAATATTTAGTGTAAAATATATGTAAATATATATATAGGAGTTCCTATGGATATTTTTAATTTATGCCAAGACTTTTCTTTTGAAGGTGAGTTTTTAAATTACGAAGTTGTAACTACTGGTAATATTAACACCACTTACAAGGTTACGATGCAACTTGGTGCTAAAGAAGAACGTTATTTACTACAAAAGATAAATAAGAACGTATTTTCTCATCCTGAAAGGATAATGGAAAATATTAAGAGCGTTAACGATTTTATTGACCATCGCCACAAATGTGAAGATTTGTTCGTGCTTCACTTTATCAATAGTAAAAACGACTTGCCGTACGTTATTGACGAGCACGGTAATTTTTGGAGAGCGTGTAAGTTTTTTGACTGCGCGTGCTTTGACTCGCCGGACGATTTGTTCGTTATAGAAGAAGCAGGTAGGGCGTTTGGTCAATTCCAATACCTTTTAAACGGTTACGATGCTTCAAAACTTCACGTTACTATACCTAATTTCCACGATACGAGAAAGAGAATTCAAGCGCTTGAAAAGACTATTAAGTACGCATCGGGCAGTTTGAAAGCGATTGCAAAAGAAGAAATCGATTATATTTTAGAAAATAAATCGATTGCCGTTAAACTTTGCGAACTTTTAGACGAAGGCAAAATTCCTTTAAGGGTTACGCATAACGATACTAAGTGCAACAACGTTATTTTTGATAAAAACACGTTAAAAGCGCTTGCCGTTATTGACCTTGATACGATTATGCCGGGGCTTTGCGCTTATGATTTTGGTGATGGTGCAAGGTCGATTTGTTCAACTACTGATGAAGACGAGCAAGATTTATCGCTTGTTAAGTTCGATTTAGAAAGGTTTGAAAGGTTTTCAAAAGGTTATTTTAAGTACTTAAAGTCAATTTTAACGGAAGACGAGAAAGATACACTTGCTTTAAGCGTTTATATTATGACGCTTGAACTTGCATCAAGATTTTTACAAGACTATCTTAACGGTGACGTTTACTTTAAAGTAAGAATGAAAAACCACAATCTTATCAGGGCGCGTTGTCAAATTGCGCTTTGTAAAGATATTCTTATAAAACTTGACCAAATGAATGAGATTGTTCACAAATACTTGCAATAATGTCAGTTTTAGAAAAGTTATACGGCGGAACGCCGTTAAAACAACTTAATATCAACGAACTCAATTGTCTATGTGAAGAGATTCGTGAAAAGATAATAACCGTCGCTTGTCAAAACGGCGGTCATTTATCGTCAAATCTTGGTAGTGTGGAATTAACGGTAGCAATTCATTACGTTTTTGATATCCCGATGGACAAATTGATTTTTGACGTTGGGCATCAGTCTTACACGCACAAGATTTTAACCGACCGCTTATCTGGTTTTGATAATATTAGAAAAAGCAACGGTTTAAGTGGGTTTCCCGATCCTATGGAAAGTAAGGCGGATGCTTTTTTAGTTGGGCACGCAGGAACTAGTATTTCCGCAGGGCTTGGGTATTGCTATTCAAGAGATAGTCTTAATGAAGACTATTTCGTTATTGACGTGGTTGGTGATGCTTCCTTTTTCAACGGCGAAAATTTAGAGGCGATAACTTCTTCAAAGAAGAAACCAAACAAATTCTTGGTTATTTTTAACGATAACGGTATGTCTATCAGTAAAAATAACAACGGCTTATATAAATTAGTTTCGAAAGTAACGATTAGAAAGAGTTACACAAGGTTTAATTCCTTTTTGCAAAGAACGATTGGTAAGATATTTATAGGTAAGTTCTTAAAGTCGATTAAAAGGTCTTTAAAAAGGGGACTTTCCGTAAATAGTTTTATGGATAGTTTAGGTCTTAAATACGTTGGCAAGTTTGACGGGCACGACTTAAAAACTCTTATCAAAATATTAACCGATATCAAAAATTTTGAAGAACCCACGCTTTTACACGTTCAAACCAAGAAAGGCAAGGGTCACGAAGATGCGGAAAACGATTCTTCAAGATTCCACGGCGTTTCAAAGAATTTAGAGATTTCAGATAACTATTTTTCTTCGGGAATATCGGCAATTTTAGAAAAACAGATTGAAAAAACGCCCGAAATTGTAGCAATAACGGCAGGTATGAAAGATGGTGTGGGTCTTACTTCCTTTGCGGAAAATCACCCAAATTCTTTCGTTGACGTTGGTATTCAAGAAGAACACGCCGTAACCTTATCGGCAGGTATGGCGATAAGTGGAACTAAACCCATCGTGTTTATCTATTCCACCTTTTTACAAAGGGGTTACGACCAAATCGTTCACGACGTTTGTATGCAAAATTTACCCGTTGTGTTTATGATTGATAGAGCAGGTTTAGTAGGGGCTGATGGTAAAACGCATCAAGGCGTTTTCGATTTGTCCTACTTAACTCATCTTCCAAACGTTACCGTTTTAGCGCCGAAAAATTTAGCGGAACTTGAAAAAATGCTAAGTTTCGCGCTCAGTAAGAATTCACCGGTAGCGATAAGGTATCCTAACGGGAAAATTTGCGATAATTATAGCGATTTTACAAGCGATAATTTTGAAGAGTTTGAAGTTTTACACGGCGATTTGAACGCGGATAACGTTTTACTTGCGGTAGGGCCAAGGGCTATTGAAATTTGCGATAAAATAAAATCTAAAACGAAAAAATCAATAGCAATCGTGAACGCAAGAACTATAAAACCGCTCGATAGTAAAACTCTTGATAAAATTTTAGGTAAAAACATTATAACTATTGAAGAAAACTCTAAAATAGGCGGTTTCGGTAGTTGTGTTTTAGGTTATTACTCGAATAAAGGCGTTTTAGCAAATGTAAGCGTTGTAGGTGTGAACGATGAGTTCGTTCACGTTGGAACGATTGAAGAGCAACTTGCTAAAAACGGCATTACCCCTGACGAAATTATAAAATTACTCAGATAATTAAGGTGTGAATATGGAATATGTAATTTTATCAATACTTGCGATTATCGTGATATTTTTCGCAGTAGTTTTAATAAGGGCGCTCTGCTTTAAGCCTTACGAAATGCCTGTTGTTAACGCTGACCCCGTTGAATTTGATAAAGAGCAAGCAGTTGAAAATTTAAGAGAACTTATCAGGTGTAAAACCATATCTTCTAGAAATAAAGAACTTGAAGACGATAAAGAATTTGATAAACTTTTAAACCTTCTTCCCACTCTTTATCCTAATATTTACCCAAATTTAGAAGTAAGAACCTTTAAAAGTAGGGGTATTTTGCTTAGATGGAAGGGTAAAACGATGGGTAAACCTGCGGTAATGATGTCACACTTTGACGTTGTGCCTGTTAGTGAAGATGGTTGGAGCGTTCCGCCGTTTGAAGCCGTTATTAAAGACGGTTGCTTGTGGGGTCGTGGCGCTTGCGATACAAAAATTACTTTAAACGGCGCGATGACCGCGGCGGACAACCTTGTTAAACAAGGTTTCGTTCCCGAAAACGACGTTTATTTTGCTTTTTCTGGCGGAGAAGAGATTAACGGTAGTTTCGTTAAAGAAGCCGTTGAATATTTTGCTGAAATCAATATTGAA
>JAGCLN010000050.1 GCA_017646945.1 Clostridia bacterium
ATAATTAGAGCCTTTAGGCAAATAAATAACGTTGTTCTTCTTAACGGTATAAACTGAACCGTCGCTAAAAATATAATCTTTTTCCCCGTCAACGGTGATTGCTATGCCGTGCGTTTTGCGGTTATTATGAACGGCAGCACCCGTGCCTCTTGGCACTAAAAGAGCAATCGTTATTTTTGTTACAATATTGTTTTGGTCTAAAAAGTTTTTCATTTTACCCCTTTTAATATATTTATTATATCATTTTATCGTGAAATAGTCAAATATACTTGAAATGGACATAGACTTGTCTTTTGTTTTTGTATATACTGATAGAGCAAAAACGTTATGAGGAGAGAAAAATGAAATCTTTTAACGCTGATAGAAAGTTTATTGAAAATAAATACCACAAAACTAACGAGCCTTACGATTCGTTTTCTCGTTTTAACGGATATCACGGTTATCCGTTTGATGAAAGCACCGGGCTAAGCGATGAAGAAATGGCTAAAAATTTGGAAATTTTAAGCGAAACGATTAAAGGGGAATCACACCCTATTCAAAAAGCCAAACTATTTGCTTTCGTTTTAGATAATACTCGTATTGACGTTAGCAAGCACGATTATTTTATCGGGATTTGGGCAACGAACAGGCCTATTTCAAGATTGACTATAAACAAGTGGCTTGAAGATAGAAGTGATTTGCTTACCAAAGCATCTGAAGTGGTAAACGATTGGAGTTTATCGGGTACGGCGTACGGTTGGATAGATTTTGATCATATCGTTCCCGATTGGGATTCAATTTTAACGCTTGGTTTTTCGGGCATGCTTAAAAGGCTTAACGACAGTTATAGTAGGTTATCTAAAAATGGAGAACCTACTCAAGAGCAAACGGATTTTTACAACGCTTGCGTTATTGAGTATAACGCCATTATCCGCCTTATTGATAGATTTTACAACTTTGCTTGCGCTCAATCTCACGAAAAGGCGGAATCTTATAAAACCTGCTTAAAAAATCTTCGTGACGGCGCTCCCACCGATACCTACGAAGCAATGCAACTAATTTATATTTATTTTATGCTTAGCGAACACGTTGAAAATTATCAAGTGCGCTCACTTGGGTTTGGGTTAGACTCGTCGCTTTATCCTTTTTATAAAAAGGATATTGAGAGCGGTAGATATACCGAAGAAGAGATTGGGGAACTTCTTGCATATTTTCTTATGCAATGGCAGGCGATCGAGACTTATTGGGGTCAACCTTTCTATCTCGGCGGGCGCGATAGAAAAGGAGATTGCAAAGTTAACGAGTTATCTCGCCTTATTCTAAAAGTTTATAACGAGATAGGTATTTTTAACCCAAAAATTCAAATTAAAGTTTCTAATAACACACCCAAAGATTTTATTTATCAAGCGCTTAAAATGATTCAAGGTGGAAATACTAGTATCGTTTTTTGCCACGACGAAAAAATCGTTAAGTGTTTGATGAATATAGGCGCAACTTACGAAGACGCGCTCGATTCGGTTATTTCAGGTTGTTACGAATATAAAATAAAAAACGAAGGTATTGGTATTAGCGGTGGAACTTTCAACCTATTAAAGCCGGTATCTTTCGTTCTCGATAACGGTTACGACTACGTTGCAAAAAAACAAATAGGTATTAAAACGGGCGAACTTGAAAACTTAAAAACCTTTAAGGATTTTTACAATGCTTATCTAAAGCAGTTAGAACACTCGTTAGTTACTTTTTTCGGCGCGTTGCGCCCGATTGAAAACGGCATTCACGAAATCAACCCTTCGCTTATGTTTTCTACTACCGTAGAAAAATGCGTTAGTTCTATGACTGATGCTCTTAACAACGGAATTAAAAACGGTTCAGGCGCAACCGTTTCTGCGCTTGGAACAGCGGTAGACGCGCTCATGGCGGTTAATGAATTAGTTTACGAGCAAAAAATAGTAACTTTAGCCGAACTAAACAACGCCCTTCATAACGATTGGGTGGGATTTGAGGCTTTAAGAAGAAAGGCTCTTAACTGCAAGCATAA